>JBOHME010000012.1:0-56466 GCA_050729795.1 Allostellaceae bacterium
TCGGTCTCGACGCGATTGTTGACACCTACGGCGCCGACACCGCCCGGCTCTATTTGTTGTCGGACAGCCCGCCCGAGCGCGATCTCGAATGGACCGAGACCGGGATCGAGGGCACCTGGCGTTATGTCAATCGGCTGTGGCGGCTGGCAAGCGAGCCGCCGGTGCCGTTGCCGCCGCCGGAGACGCCGGTGCCGGCCGAGTTGTCTCCCGGGCTCGCAACGCTGCGCCGGGCGATCCATCGGTCGATCGCCGCAGTCACCGATGATCTCGACCGGTTCCGGTTCAACCGCGCGGTCGCCCGCATCCGCGAATTGACCAATGCAATCGAGGAGCTGCCCGAAGAGGTCCTGCACACCGAGCAGGCGGCACCGGCTGTGCTGCGTGAGGGGCTCGAAGTTCTGGCGCGGCTCCTCGGCCCGATGATGCCGCATCTGACCGAGGAGATGTGGCAGACGCTCGGTCGAACCGGCCTGTTGGCCGAGCAGCGCTGGCCGGTCGCCGATCCCGACCTAGCGCGTGACGAGCAGGTGACGATTGCGGTCCAGGTCAATGGCAAGCTGCGCGGCAAGCTCGAATGCCCGCGCGACGCCGAGAGCCTCGCTGTCGAGACCGCCGCCCTCGAGCTGCCGCAGGTGGCCCGCTGGCTGGACGGCCGGCGGCCACGCAAGATCATCGTCGTGCCCAACCGGATCGTCAGCATCGTCGCCTGAGATGGGTGCGCGCCATGCCGTTCTCGTCCTCGCCGGGGTGCTCGCCCTGTCGCTGTCGGGCTGCGGCTGGCAGTCGCTTTATGCCGACCCGCAGAGTGGACCGGCGAGCGCCGCACTGCGGGCGATCCGCGTCGATCCGATCCCCGAGCGGATCGGACAGCGCCTCGAACTGGCCTTGCGCGATTCGCTCAACCCGACCGGGGAGCCGGCACCCGTCCGCTACCGTCTGCAGACGACGCTGGCGGTGGCGCTCTCGGATCTCGGGATCCAGACGCAGGGCACGGCGGCGCTGGCGCGGCTCGACGTGACCGCAACCTACAATCTATCGGACCTGCGTACCGGGACGGTGCTGCTGACCAGCACGGTCCATGTGCAGAACTCCTTTGCGCTGAACCCGAACCAGTATTCGACGACGGTCGGCCAGGACGATGCCGGAATCCGCAGCGTCGTCGAGCTCGACCGTGAGATCGTCACCCGGCTGACGTTGTTCCTGGAGCATCGCGTCGCCCAAGCGGCGAAACCGCCGGAGCGATCGTGAAGCTCGCCCCGGCACGGGTGGCCGCCTTTCTGCAGCGCCCCGATCCCCAGATCGCAGCCGTGCTGCTCCATGGCCCGGATGCCGGTCTGGTCCGCGAGCGTGCCGACGCGCTCGCCCGCAGCGTGTGCCCGGATCCGAGCGACCCGTTCCGGATCGTGGAGCTGATCGGCGCGACGCTTGCCACCGATCCGGCCCGCCTTGCCGACGAGGCGGCTCAGCTGAGCCTTCTCGGTGGGCGCCGGGTGGTGCGGGTGCGCGGAGCAGCCGATGGGGTGGCACGGCTCTTCGCGGACTTTTTCGCGGCGGCGCGAAGCGACGCGCTGATCGTGGCCGAGGCCGGCGACCTGGCGAGCTCGTCGGCATTACGGCGTGCGTTCGAAGGCGCCGCGCGCGCCGCCGCCATCGGCTGCTATCCCGACAACCCGCTCGATCGCGCCGCCGTGATCCGTGCGAGCCTCGAGGCGCAATCGGTCACCATCAGTCGGGACGCGATGCAATACCTCGTCGAGCATCTCGGTGGTGACCGGCTGCTCACCCGCTCGGAAGTCGACAAGCTCGCCCTCTACGTCGGTGCCGGCGGGCGGGTCGAGCTCGAAGATGCGCGCCGCTCGGTCGGCGACAGCGCCGCAATCGAGATCGACGATGCGGTGATGGCGGCGGCCGACGGTAATCAGGCGCGGCTCGAACGAGCGCTCGACCGGGTCTTCAGCGAGGGCGAGACGCCGGTCACGGTGATCCGCGCGCTGCTGCGTCATCTGCACCGGCTGCAATTGCTCGCCGCGCGGGCGAGCGCCGGGACCCCGGCCGCAGAGATCGTGCGCAGCGCCCGCCCGCCAGTCTTCTTCAAGCATCAGGACAGCGTCAGACGCCAGCTCGGGCGGTGGAGCGAGGCAGGATTGCGCCGCGCGCTCGATCGCCTGAGCGAGGCCGAGATCGGGATGAAGACGACGGGGCTCCCGGCCGAAACGCTGTGCCGGCAGGCGATGCTCGAGGTGGCCGTGGTGCCGGCCCTGCGGTAGCCCGGCCCTGCAGTAGCCCAAGCGGGCGGCGCCCCCGATACCGCGTCAGATCTGCAGGATCGAGCCGAAGTCCCAGGTTTCGCCGGGTGGATTCTCGCCGACCCGCACCGTCGTCTTGTCGGCGAAGTGGTAGGGCGGCACCGGGAGATTGTACGGGGCCGGCACCCCGGCGAACACCCGGCCGGCCAGATCGTATTTCGAGCCGTGGCACGGGCAGAAATAGCCGCCGAGCCAATCCGGTACCGGATTGGACGGATCGGGTTTTGGAAAGAAGTTGGGAATGCAGCCGAGATGCGTGCAAATCCCGACCAAAATCGCGTATTTCGGCTCGATCGAGCGGTGCCAGTTCTTGGCATAGGGAGGTTGCTGCTCGGCGTCGCAATTCGGGTCGCTGAGCCGCTCGATGAGCTTGGGGTCCTGCAGCGTCTTGAGCAGCGCCGGGGTGCGGTCGGTAACAAAGATCGGCTTGCCGCGCCATTCCACGATGATCTGCTGGCCGGGCGCCACCTTGCTCAGATCGACATCGACCGGCCCGCCGGCGGCGAGCACATCGGCCGCCGGGTTCATCGAGTCGATCAGCACATAGGCGGTGGTGGCAACACTGATCGCAGCGACCGCGCCGGCCACCAGCACGAGAAAATCGCGGCGCGTCTCTGTCGGATCGCCGCCATGATAGGCCGGCGTCGCGGAAAGATGCTGGGCTTCGTCCGTCATCGCGTTTCCCGTGGTTTGCTGTCGGCGTGGCTGTCTCGTCCGGGCGATGCTAGCTGGTGCCGGCGCCGCGGCCGATGCTACGATTGGCCGCAGGACTTGGTGTCGTCACTCCGCATCGAAATTATTGTAGGGAGCGGGCATGAACGGCGAGCACGACATGAAGATCAGCCGCATCGAAAGCTTTGTTCTCGGCACCGGCAGCTCCAAGGATCTGCTGTTCTGCCGGGTGGAGACCGAGAGCGGCCTTTACGGCTGGGGCGAAGCCTATGTCACCCACGGCAAGGAAGGCGTCGTCGCGGAGTGCCTGCGGGCGATGACGCCGCACCTGATTGGCCGCAGCGCCTTCAACATCCGCCATACCGGACAGGTCGTGTTCGAGGATTTCGCAATCAAGCGCGGTTCGCCCGAGCTCTTTTCCGCCTGGAGTGCGGTCGAGATCGCGTCCTGGGACATTCTCGGCAAACGCGCCGGGCTGCCCGTCTACAACCTGATCGGCGGCGCGTCGCGTGAGCGGGTCCGGGTCTACGCCAATGGCTGGGCGCGCGGCTCGACCATTGAAGAAGGGGTGGAGCATGGTCTGCGGGTCAAGGCGATGGGCTTTACGGCCGCAAAATTCGACCCGTTCCCCGGTCCGTGGCGCAGCTTTGTCGACCGCCGCGACGAGGATTTTGCGATCGCCTATGTCACGGCGATGCGGCGGGCGCTCGGGCCAGATTTCGAATTGCTGATCGAAGCGCATCGCCGCTTTGCGCCGGCTCACGCGATCCGGATCGGCCATCGCCTCGCCGAGCTCGGCATCGACTGGTACGAAGAGCCCTGCCTGTCGGAAAATATCGAGCTGGTGGCCGAAGTGCGCCGCGCGGTGCCGATCCCGATCGTCACCGGCGAAGCGATCTGTACCCGGGAGGCCTTTTTCGAATGCCTCGCCAAGCGGGCGGCCGACATCCTCAACCCCGACATCTGCGTCATCGGCGGCATCACCGCGATGCTCGACATTGCGGCCATGGCGCAGCCGCAGGCCGTCGTGATGGCGCCGCACAACTACAACAGCACGCTCATCGGTCTCGCCGCCACCGTGCACGTCTCGGCGGTGATCCCGAACTTTCGCATCACCGAGTATTTCGTCAACTTCCAGGATCTGTGCCGGGAGATCGCGACCACCTCGCTGGCCGTCGAAGACGGCTGGATCGATCTGCCGACAGGACCGGGGCTCGGCATCGATGTCGATATCGAGCGGCTGCGCGCACATCCGCACCAGGAGGCGACGCATCGCGGCTTCCGCCAATATTGGGAGGAATATCCGCGCAAGGGGTACACGCCGGGGCTGCGGTGAGCGAGAACGACGCGCCGGGTGCGCCGCCGCCGCTCGGCATCGAGGCTCCTTTCGCGCGCTATCGGGGCGAAGTCCTGCCGCAGTGGATCGACCTCAACGGCCACCTGAACTTTGCCTATTACAGCGTGCTGTTCGACGAAGCCGCCGATCTCCTGTTCGAAGCGATCGGCATCGGCGCCGGCTACAAGCGGGCAACCGGTCACGGCACCTTTATCGTCGAGACCCACAATCGTTACGAGCACGAGCTGCTGGCCGGCGAACGGGTTCGTATCGTCAGCCAGATCCTCGGTGCCGATACGAAGCGCCTGCATCTGGCGCATGAGATGTTCCGCCTTGGCGACGAGCGGCGGGTGGCCACCCAGGAGCTGATGTTCCTGTCGATCGATCTTGCTCGCCGCCGGGTGGTGCCGTTTCTCGCCAGCGCTCAGCGCCGGGTGGATGCGGCAGCGGCGGCGCATGCCGTGCTGGTGCCACCCGATTGGGCCGGTCGAAAGGTGGCGATGCGCGTTGGCGCCCGGCCAACGGGGCATGGCGGCGCATGATCTGGCCGCTTCGCGTCAGCGCAGCGCGTTGTGGATCAAATATTCGGCGAAATCGCCCGGCTTCAGCTTGATCTCGATGCGGCCGCTATCGCCGTCGAGCGCCCGGCTCACCAGAAAATGATTCTCGACCCGGTCGGCAGCAAGACGGAAGACGCCCCTTGCCCCTTTGAGCTTCGGGTAGAGCTCCGGATCGATCATCTTCTCCCTGCCGGCGAGCCGCTGCAGCACCTCTTCCTCGCCGGTGTCGCCAACTTCGCGCTTGCGCACCACCCTCCAGTCGGTTTCGCCGGCCCAGCCTGCGGTGGCGAGCGGCTTCGGGTCGCCCCCGACGACGCCGACCTTATAGACATTCCGGCCAAGCCCGACATCCGCGGCCCAGCGGCCGAGCTTGGCGCTGCGGGCGACATAGAGATAACCCATCGCACCCTCCGGTCCCAACGGCAGGAATAGAGCGATATGCCAATCGTTTCTTAATGAGTTTCCGTCCCCGACGCCACTCACCGGGATCACGTCATGCCCTTTCTGATCGGTGCCGCGACCGCGGCGACCACATTGCTGTGCATGATATTCGGCCAGATCGACACCGGCTTTGCCGCCGGTGGGGTACTGCTCGCCGCGATCGTCCTGATGACCCTGCGGGAGGGTTGAGCCCGCCCGCACCTACCGCGCCCGGCCGCCGCTGCGCCGCTTGGTCGCAGGGCCGCGATCGCCAGCCGCGGCGCCGTGCCGCTGGGCATGGCGCGCACCCGTTTACAGAGTGACACACGCGGAATCATTTCGATAGATTCCCCACCACTGGCCTGGTTCAAGGCGAGGGTGGGGGGTTCTGAAAATGCGGCGGTCGGTTCTCGCGGCGGTGTGCGCGCTCGCCTTCGGCTTGGCGCTGTTGCCGTCTCTGCGGGCGGCGGCGCTGGGGCTCGACCCGGCATTTCACCGCGCGCTCCTCGGGCCTGAACGAGCGCAAGGGGTCCTGGTCTGGAGCCATGGGCGCTCGCTCGCCGGCGAAGACTCGACCGCACCGACGCCACCTTATTTGCGGGTGCTGCGCGATTCCGGCTGGGATGTGCTGCGTTTCGACCGGCTGCGTGACGCGGACAGTCTCGGCCGCAGCACCCGCCTCCTGGTGGCGATCACGGCTCGGCTGAAGCGGCGGGGTTATCGGCGGATTGTCCTCGCCGGGCAATCCTTCGGCGCATTTCTGGCGCTGATGGCGGCCGACGACACCAACAACGTCGATGCCGTCGTCGCCACCGCCCCGGCTGCGTTCGGCGATTTCCAGGGCTCCTATGGCACTTGGCGATTAAACGCGACGCGGCTCTATCCGTTGCTGGCCCGGATCCGCCACGCCCGTGTCATGCTGTTCTTTTTTCATGGCGATGATTTCGACCCGGGCGGACGGGGCGCCCGATCGCGCGCGATCCTCGCCGGGCGCGGCCTCGGCTTCGCGGTGATCGACCAGCCGGCCTTTCTCGAAGGACACTGGAGTGCTTCGAGCGGGCTATTCCTGCGGCGCTTTGGCGATTGCGTGCGCGATTTCGCCAAAGATGACGGGCTTGCCGGCGAATTCTTCTGCCACCCGTCCTGGGGCAACGCACCAAGCGCTGAGCTGCACCTGCCACGCGAGCTGCTGCGGACACGGAGCCGGGCGCCGGCGCTGCTCGCGGCGATCGGCGGCTCGGTGCCGGCGGCTGCCGCGACCATGGGCGAATCTGGCGCCGGTGACATCTGGTACGGCTTCTACCCGAACGGGCGCGAAATCCTGCTGGCGATCGAAGCCGTGCACGGGCGGGAGCTGACCGCGATCTACGCGATCGGACCCGGGATCGACCGCAACGAGCCCGCGGAATGGAGCCGGCGCATCGGCCGCTGCGACGGCCGCGACATCGTCTTCGCCCAGTCGGGCCGCAGCACGCTGCGCTTTTATTGGCGTGCGGATGGCAGCCTTATGGCCACCTGGATCTCACCCGACGGCAAAACCAAAATGAATGGTGGGCTGCGCCGCATCGATCGGCTGGACCTCGCGATGCGCATCGCCGCGAGCGGCGATCAGGGCCAGTAGCGCCCGCTGCCGCCGATCGCCACAACGACCAGGCCAAGCACCAGATTGGTCAGCACGATCACCCGGATCTGCGCGAGCAGGCGTGCGCCGCCGAGCCAATCCTGGCGTCTCACCACGCCGCGAAAGCGCCGCCACGGCGCAAAATAGAGGTGCAGAAACAGCAGCATCATCAAGATGCCGAGCCCCATCATCAGATTGATGTAGAGATCGATCCCGGCAAAGCCGCCGTAAAGACCGAAGACCATCCAGAACCCGCTCGCCAACAGCAGCACGATGGCGGCGAACACCCAGGCAAAAAAACGCTGCAGCACATGCGACCACAAGACCAGCCGCGGCGCCGGGTCGAGCGCGGCGGTGGCGGGCCGCAGCACCAGATAGGCGAAGAACATCCCGCCGACCCAGACCACCGCGGCCAGGATGTGGACGATCAGCGCGATCGTGGCGATGGCAGCGGTCGCGGCCATCGCTCAATCGCCGGCCGCACGGGTCTGCCGGGCGAGCCCGCCAAAGGCATCGAGCATGCGCTCGCGCCAGGCGGCTACCGGGTCGTCCGCCGCGAGCAGCGGAAAATCACTGATCGCCCGGGCCCACTGAAAGGCACCGAAGACCACGTAATCGGCATAGAGCGGGGCGGTCCCGCCGAGATAGGGCTGGCGCTCGAGGGTGCGGCGCAGCGGCGCCAGGCTCTCGCGAAATACCGGCAGCCGCGTCTCGCGCTCATCGACCACCTGTTCGAGCGTGCGTCCGAACCGCTCCTCGCGCGAGCGGCGGAAATAGTCCCGGTCGGCCGGAGCGACATGGCGCCAGATATCGAGCACGACGAGTGCCACGAGTGCCGGCTGAACCACGGTCTCGGTCCAGTTTTGCACAAACACGCTCAGCGCCCGGCCCGCCTCGCCACCATAGAGCGACGGCCGCTCGGAATAATCGGCCTCGAGATAGGCGGCGATGGCCGATGAATCATGCACCACGCGGTCGCCATCGACGATGACCGGGACCCGCCCGGCATTGGGTTGCGGCAGCCGGTCCTTTTCCGTGAACCGCCAGGGGATCGTCTCGACCTCCAATCCCTTGTGGGCGAGCGCCATGCGGGTGCGCCAGCAAAACGGACTGAAGCGCCGATCCGCTTCGGCGCCGGCAAGATCGTAAAGAGTGATCGGCATCTCGGTCTCCAGGCGGGCGGTCGTACCGGCTCCACTATGACGGTCTATCAAAAAGGCGCAAAGCTCTCGGATCGGCGGCGGCGACACAATGCGAGCGCCGCCTGGCACCGGTCGTCTTCGGACCGGCGGGCCGGTGTCTTGCCGTTCGGTGCCTGCATGCTATAACCCGGCGACGACGAGGGAGGACGCGGGTGCCAACCGTCTTCGTGCTAAACGGCCCCAATCTCAACCTGCTCGGCGTCCGCGATCCGGTGGTATATGGCCGCGACACCTTGGCCGATATCGAGGCCCGTTGTCTCGCGCGCGCTGGGGCGCTTGGTCTGGAGATCGATTTCCGCCAGACCAATCACGAAGGCCAGCTTGTCGACTGGATCCAGGAAGCCCGCGAATCGGCCGACGCGATCGTCTTGAATGCCGGGGCGCTGAGCCATACCTCGGTCGCGGTGCTCGATGCGTTGTTCGCCGCCGATCTTCCGGTCGTGGAGGTGCATCTGTCGAACATTTTTCGCCGCGAGCGCTTTCGCCACCACTCCTATGTCAGCTTGGCGGCGCGCGGCGTGATCTGCGGCCTCGGCGCGCAGGGTTACGAATTGGCGCTCGAAGCCGCCGCCGTGCTGATCGAGGACGCGCCGGGCGAGGAGACGCAGTGAGGTTCGGCGGCCGCCGCCCGTCGCCGCTGTCGCCAGACCCCGACCTGATCCGTTCGCTGGCGCAATTGCTCGAGGAGAATGGTCTCACCGAGATCGAATACGCGGTTGGCGACCGGCTGATCCGCGTGTCCCGCGGCGCTCCGGCGGCGATCCCCCCGGCCCCGATCACCTCGGCCCCGGCCGTTCCGGTGCCGAGCCCGGTGGCAGGTGCCGCGCTCGTCCATCCGGGTGCGGTCACCGCGCCGATGGTCGGCACCGCCTATCTGGCACCGCAACCTGGCGCGCCGGTTTTTGTCCGCGAGGGCGAGCTGGTCGAAACCGGCCAGCCGCTGATGATCATCGAGGCGATGAAGGTCATGAATGAAATTCGCGCGCCGCGCGCCGGCCGGCTGAGCCAGATCCTCGTCGAGGATGGGCAGCCGGTGGAGTACGGCATGGTGCTGATGGTGCTCGAGTGACCGGGCCGGGAAACTGTTCGATGTCGGGGCGATGTTCGACAAGGTGCTGATCGCCAACCGGGGCGAGATTGCGCTGCGAATTCACCGCGCCTGCCGCGAGATGGGGATCAAAACCGTCGCGGTTCATTCGACCGCCGATGCCAATGCGATGAATGTCCGACTGGCCGACGAGACCGTGTGCATCGGACCGCCGGCCGCGCGCGACAGCTATCTGAACGTAGCGGCGATCCTCTCGGCGGCGACGATCACCGGCGCCGATGCCATCCATCCCGGTCTCGGCTTTCTCGCCGAGGATGCCGATTTCGCGGCAGCGGTCGAAGAGCATGGGCTCACCTTTATCGGCCCGGCGCCCGAGCATATTCGCCTGATGGGTGACAAGGTCGCGGCCAAGGCGGCGGCGGCGCGGCTCGGCATTCCGACCGTGCCCGGATCGCGCGGTGCGGTTTTGGACCCGGCCTCTGCCGCGATGGCCGCCGAAGCGATCGGCTACCCGGTGCTGATCAAGGCGACCGCCGGCGGCGGTGGGCGCGGCATGAAGATCGCCCGCGACCGGAGCGAGCTGACCCGGCTGCTGCCGATTGCACAGCGCGAGGCGCAGGCGTTTTTCGGCCACGGTGAAGTTTATCTCGAACGCTGGCTCGAGCGGCCGCGGCACATCGAGATCCAGGTGCTGGGCGATGGCCAGGGCGGCGTCGTTCACCTCGGCGAGCGCGACTGCTCGCTGCAGCGCTCGCACCAGAAGGTGCTCGAAGAAACCCCGTCCCCGGCGCTCAACCCCGACGAGCGCGACCGGCTCGGCGCGCTCGCCGTCGGCGCGCTGCGCGATCTCGGCTACAAGAGCGCCGGCACGCTCGAATTTCTCTATCAGGACGGGAAATTCTTCTTTATCGAGATGAACACGCGGCTGCAGGTCGAGCACCCGATCAGCGAGATGGTCAGTGGTATCGACATCGTGCGCGAGCAGCTGCGCATCGCTGACGGCGCACCCCTCGGCTACCGTCAGGCCGAGATCCGGCTTTCCGGGCATGCAATCGAGTGCCGCATCAACGCCGAGCATCCCGAGACCTTCCGCCCGTCGCCGGGCCGGATCACCGACTACCACGCGCCGGGCGGGCTCGGCGTGCGGGTCGACAGCGCGCTCTACCAGGGATACGAGGTACCGCCCTATTACGACAGCCTGGTCGCCAAGCTGGTGATCCACGGCAAGAGCCGCCACGAATGTCTGATGCGGCTGCGCCGGGCGCTCGAGGAGTACGTCGTCGGCGGCATCGAGACGACGATCCCGCTGCACCAGCGCCTGGTCGAGGCCACCGATTTTATCAACGGCGCTTACGACATCCACTGGCTCGAACGATTTCTCGGGCGGGCACCGTGAGTGGGCTCACCCCCGAAACCCTGCTCACCGCCTATGCTGCCGGGGTATTTCCGATGGCGGAGGCGGCCGACGACCCGCAGCTGTTCTGGGTCGACCCGCAGCGCCGCGGCATCCTCCCGCTCGATCGCTTTCATGTCCCGCGCCGGCTGCGCCGGGTGCTGCGGCAGGGCCGTTTCACAATCCGCTGCGACGAAGCCTTTGAAGCGGTGATCCGCGGTTGCGCCGAAGCGACCGAAAAGCGCCCCAACACCTGGATCAACGACGAGATCGTGCAGCTCTATACCGAGCTGTTCGCGCACGGCGCGGCGCACAGCCTCGAGTGCCGGCGCGATGGCGCGCTGGTCGGCGGGTTGTACGGCATTGCGATCGGCGCCGCGTTTTTTGGCGAGAGCATGTTCAGCCGCGAGACCGATGCGAGCAAGGTGGCGCTCGTTCACCTCATCGCCCGCCTGCGGCACGGCGGCTACCGCCTGCTCGATATGCAGTTCCTGACCCCGCACCTCGCGCGCTTTGGCGGGATTGAAATCTCGCGCGCCCGCTATCGCCGTCTGCTGGCTTCGGCGCTCGGCTATTTCGCGTCCTTCCCGGTGGTGCTGCCCCCCGAGGCGGCGGTGCTGCTGTCGGAAGGTTCGGGCGGTGGGACGGGGGCTCCTTTGCAATCGAGCAGGATCACGTCGTAGACCGGGTTTTCCAGAGAAGACAGCGCCGGGCTCTGCGCGAACATCCAGCCGCTGAACCGGCGGATGCTGGCTTCGCCCGGTCGCATTTCGTTGATCTGCAAAAACGCGGCGCTCTCGGGCCGGTCTTCGGGCGGGTTCTTCTCGCAATCGCGCACCGTGATCGCAAGCCCGCCAAAGCGCACCGTCTTGCCAACCGGAGCCTCGATCTCCGAGACGCGGGCAGTGATCTTGTCGAGGCCCTGCAACACGGCGATCGGCTCCGAGATCATGTCCCCATCAGCGTGCCCGGGCGGTGCTGCGCCGGAGATTGCGACAACGACCGAGCCGGCCAGAAAGACGCTGCGCCACCGGTATCGCAGGCGGGCGCCGCTCGGAGCCGCGTTACCCACGATCCCGAACCCGCGCCTTGCGCGCCGCGATCGCCCTTTCGCGCGCGAGCAGCAGCCGGGCGCGCTCGACCACCGGCACATCGATCATCTTGCCATCGACGGTAACCGCGCCGACCCCGGCGGCGAGCGCCTCGTCGTAAGCCGCCAAGACACGCTGCGCATGATCGAACTCATGCGGACCCGCACGAAACTCCTCGTTCAGGATCGCCACCTGGCTCGGATGGACGCTCATCCATTCCCCAACCATTTTCGCCAAGCCACACCCCGGAGCTTAGCGGTGGCGAGCGCGGAAAAAAAGCCAAGCCGTGGGACGAGACGCTGCCCGTGAGGCGAGACGCTGCCCGTGAGGCGAGACGCTGCCCGTGAGGCGAGACGCTGCCTGCAAAGCATGCCCGAGAGGAAGGCGGCGCTACCCCTTCGCCGAGCAGCGGCAAATCGCCGCTTTCCGATCTGCAGCTGCCGCCGCGGCCGGCATGCTGCCGCTCGATCCACCGGCCCTGTCCACCCCCCGTTCGGGTGACGATGTTAATTTTTCCGGGCACTGTGAACTGGTTCACATCGCGGCCGGTAATCGGTTTTTAACGTTACCGCGTCCGGTGATCGTCGCCGGCGAAATTCGGGGAGGCTCGCTCATGGTCACGCGCCAGCAAGGTTCGGCGAGGCAAGGTTCGGCGAGGCAAGGTTCGACGAACCGGGAACAATTCGGGAAGCTGCCGGGTGGCGGTGCCGGTTTGCCTCTACGGCCCGTCCGCCGAGGAACCCCTCCCGGCAGATCGGGGATATGGCCCCGGCCGTTCGCGCATATCACTCCAAGCCGCGCGAGGGAACCTCGTGATGGCGCGAAGCTTTGGCGCTGCCTGGCTGTACCCGTCCGGCGGCGAACCGTTGCCACGCGGCCGGAGGTTCGCTCGCCGAACACACGCTTTGCTCACAACTGCCCTGGACACCACACGCAATTTACATTATATTAACTACCGTAGAGGATGATTAACCACATCAGCGCCGGCCCTGATTGCCGGCTGACCCTCGGAGGATACTATGCGCGTGCTTCTCGTCGAGGATGATCTGGCCACGTCCGCCGCCATCAAGCTGATGCTGCGAAACGAAAATTTCATCTGCGACACAACCGATCTCGGCGAGGACGGTCTCGAGATCGGCAAGCTCTACGATTACGACATCATTCTCCTCGATCTCATGCTGCCGGATATCGACGGCTACGAAGTGCTGCGCCGGCTGCGCGCGGCGCGCGTGCACACGCCGATCCTGATCCTGTCCGGTCTCGGGCAGCTCGACCACAAGCTCAAGGGCCTGGGGTTCGGCGCCGATGATTTTCTGACCAAGCCGTTCGACCGCCGCGAGCTGGTGGCCCGCATCCATGCGATCGTCCGGCGCTCGAAGGGTCACGCGGAATCGATCGTCCGAACCGGCAAGCTGGTGGTTAACCTCGATGCTCGCATCGCCGAGGTCGATGGCCGGCCGGTCCATTTGACCGGGAAGGAATACGGCATCCTCGAACTGCTCAGCCTGCGCAAGGGGACGACGCTGACCAAGGAGATGTTTCTCAATCATCTCTACGGCGGAATGGACGAGCCGGAGCTAAAAATTATCGATGTTTTTGTCTGCAAGCTGCGCAAGAAGCTGACCCAGGCCACCGGCGGCAAGCACTATATCGAGACAGTGTGGGGCCGGGGCTATGTCTTGCGCGACTCGCCCGAGCCGCTCGGCGGCGCCAGCATGCCCGCGTCGGGCCAGGATGCGCACGAGCCGAGCCGCGGCACCGCCGCCGCCTAAGCCGGTGCGACGACCGAGAACAGCCGCACCCGGCCGGGTGTCACGGTGTCGCTGACCAGCCGCCAGCGGATGGCCTGGGCAAGAAGCCCGGCAAAATAAGCGTTGATGGTTCGCGAGGTCAAAGTTTCGGCTGGTAGCTCGAGCCGTAATGCGGCGGCTTGCTCCTCAGCGAACGAGACCGCCTCGCCCACCGCCTCGAGCATGATCCCCGCTCCCTCGACATCGACCGCAAGACGGCCACCACGGATCAGCGCTTCGGCACCGACGAGAAGGAGGGCGCAGACGATCTTCTGCCGGTCGTGCGGCAAGGCACGCACCGCGGCGCGATACTCGCACGCGATCGGCATGTCCTCGAAAAATCCCGCCGCCAGTTCGGCGGGTGCGGGCCCGGCGGCTTCCGCCGCGACACCGCCAAAACCATAGGCAAAGCGGTAAAACTGCAATCGGTTGGCGGCACGTCGTGCACTGTCGCCGACCAGCGCCAACGCCTCGCTGGCAAAATCGCTGTCGTCTTCGCCGAGCAATTCGACGCCATTGCCGATGGCGGCAAGCGGACCGCTGAGCTCGTGACACAGCCGCGCCGTCAGCAGCTCGGCAACTTGCACCGCGGCACGGGTTTTCATGGTTAATTCTGGCACGAGGCCATGGTCTGCGCAATCGCGCCGGGCCCCGTCGCGACATGCGCTTGCACGATCGATCGGCGCGCAAACCTCACGTTCGCGCCGCTGCACGATCATGAGCTGCGCGGGCAGCGGTCCGGGTGGTCGGCCGTCAGCTTGATGCCGCGTCGAGCAATGCCGCCGCTGCGGCGAGCTCCTCGGGCCGGTTGGCGTTGAAAAACGGGTCGACCGGTCGATCGGCGAACGGCACGGTTACGAGCTTGTGGCGCCCGGTCCATTGATCGACCTTGCGAACCCCCTCGACCACCACCGCGCGCCGCAGGTCCTCGCGCAGCGCGACCGGCCACAGGCCAAACACCGGGTGCGAGCGGCCGCCCGAAGCCGCGCAGGCGAGATCGGCCCCAGCCGCCTCACATGCGTCAGCAAGGCGGGCCACCAGCGTCTCGGGCAGAAACGGCGCGTCGGTCGCGACACTGACAATAGAGGCGCAGTCCGGGTGATGTGCGGCCGCCCAGTCGAGCCCGGCCAGGACTCCGGCGAGCGGCCCGGCAAAACCTGGAACGCTGTCGGCGACAACCGCCAAGCCGAAGCGGGCGAACCGCGCGGGGTCGCCATTGGCGTTCAGCACCAGTGCATCGACCTGAGGTGCGAGCCGGGCGATGACACGTTCGAGCAGGGTCGTGCCGGCGAGCAGCTGCAGCGACTTATCGCCGCCGCCCATGCGCCGTGACTGCCCGCCGGCGAGCAGCAGCCCGACCGTCGTCATCCCGGCCGTCGTCATCCCGCCCGCCATCACCGCGGCCATCTTCACAGGGCATCCTCGGCGAGGCTGGCCTTGCGGACGAAGTGCCGCGGCTCGTCGGCAACGGCTTTGGCATCACCGTCGAAAACGATCCGCTCGCTGCCGGCCAACGCCACAAACCTCTTGCCCTTGGCCCGGCCGATCAAGGTCAGCCCCGCCTGACGGGCGAGATCGACGCCCCAGGCGGTAAAGCCCGAGCGAGAGATCAGGATCGGGATCCCCATCTGGACCGTCTTGATCACCATCTCCGAGGTCAGCCGCCCGGTCGTGTAGAAGATCTTCCCAACCGCCGGTATCTTGTTGAGGTGCATATAGCCGGCGATCTTGTCGATCGCGTTGTGGCGGCCGACATCCTCCATATACAGCAGCGGCCGGTCCTCTTCGCACAACACGCAGCCATGAATCGCCCCTGCCGCCAAATAGAGGCTCGGTGTCGTGTTGATCTTGCGGCTCAACGCGTAGAGCCACGAGGTCCGCAACACCGCGTCGGGTGCGAGACGGACCTCCTCGAACCGCTCCATCAGATCGCCGAACACGGTCCCCTGGGCGCAGCCCGAGGTCAGCGTCTTCTTGCGCAGCTTGTCCTCGAAATCGGTCTCCCGATCGGTGCGCACGACGACGGTGTCGAGTTCTTCATCGTGATCGATGGCGGTGATGCGGTCGTCCGGCCGCAGCATGTTCTGGTTGAGCAGATAGCCGACGGCGAGATAATCGGGATGATCGCCAATCGTCATCATCGTGACGATCTCGCGGCCGTTCAGAAACAAGGTCAGCGGCCGCTCCATGACCACCGCCGTGGCGATCGGCCGGCCCTCATGATCGATGCCGTCGACGGTGCGCGTCAGGCGCGGATCGTCGGGCTGCGGGCGGACGGTAAATTCCTGCATCAGCTGATGATGGGTCGGCGCACCATGCGGCGCAAGGGCGTGATCCCGCTCCTTGCAGCGGGGCGCACGCGCTTCAGTCCGATAGTGGCAATATCGGGGGCGACATTTCGCGGTCGCGATCTTATCTTAGGAATAGCAGCGCCGCGAGCGAGCCCAGCATGATCGACCCGTTTGGACGAACCATCACCTATCTGCGCGTATCGGTCACCGACCGGTGCGACTTCCGCTGTGTCTACTGCATGGCGGAAGAGATGAGCTTTCTGCCCAAGGCCGAGCTGTTGACCCTGGAAGAGCTCGACCGGGTGTGCAGCGCCTTTGTCGGGCTCGGAGTGCGCAAGCTGCGCCTGACCGGGGGCGAACCGCTGGTCAGACGCAACATCATGTCGCTGTTCCGCTCACTGGGGCGCCACCTCGAGAGCGGCGCGCTCGACGAATTGACCGTGACAACCAATGGCAGCCAGCTTGTCCGCTACGCCGGCGAATTGCGCGATTGCGGGGTGCGCCGGATCAATGTTTCGCTCGACACGCTCGATCCGGCGAAATTTACCGAGATTACCCGGCGCGGCCGGCTCGATGTGGTGCTCGACGGCCTCGCGGCCGCGAAGGCCGCCGGGCTTGCGGTCAAGATCAACACCGTGGCGCTGCGCGGCGTCAATGAGGACCAGTTCGACGATCTGGTCGCGTGGTGCGGCGACCAGGGTTTCGATCTGGTGTTTATCGAGGTCATGCCGATGGGCGACATCGGCGGTGAGAACCGCCTCGATCAGTATCTGCCGCTATCGCTGTTGCGCGCCCGTTTGCAGCGGCGCTGGACGCTCGACGATACCGACTATTGCACCGGTGGCCCGGCCCGCTATGCGACGGTGCGCGAAACTGGTCGCCGGCTCGGCTTCATCACCCCGCTGACCCACAATTTCTGCGAGAGCTGCAACCGGGTTCGGCTGACGTGCACCGGCACGCTTTTTATGTGTCTCGGCCAGGAGGACGCGGCCGATCTGCGCACGCCGCTGCGCCAGTCGGAAGGCGATGCGGTGCTGGTGGCGGCAATCCGCGAGGCGATCAGCCGCAAGCCGAAGGGTCACGATTTTATTATCGACCGCCGCCACAACCGGCCCGCCGTCGCCCGGCATATGAGCGTGACCGGCGGGTGAGATCGACGCCGTTGCCGCGCAAACCCGGCCGGATCGCGATCGTCGCAGCCGATAGCGAGCCGGCGCAGCAGGCGCTCGACGAATTGGGCCGCCGCTACGAATGCGTGCCGGTAGAGGAAGCCGAGATTGTCGTGTCGCTCGGCGGCGACGGCTTCATGCTCGAGACCTTGCATCGCTTTCTGCCGCAAGCGGTGCCGATTTTTGGCATGCATCGCGGCAGCGTCGGCTTTCTGATGAACTTGTACCGCCCGGACGGGCTCGAAGAGCGCCTGACCGCAGCGCAGCCGGTGGTGCTGCACCCGCTCGAAATGGCGGCACTCGACACGAACGGCAGCCGCCACCGCGCGCTCGCCTTCAACGAGGTGTCGCTGCTGCGGGAAAGCCGCCAGGCAGCAAAGCTGCGGATCACCGTGGATGGGGTGGTCAGGATCGAGGAGCTGGCGGCCGACGGCATCCTGGTGGCGACCCCGGTCGGCAGCACCGCCTATAATCTGTCGGCGCACGGCCCGATTATCCCACTGGGCGCCGGCGTCCTGGCTTTGACGCCGATCAGCTCGTTCCGGCCGCGGCGCTGGCGGGGGGCGCTGCTGCGCCACGACGCGCGGGTGCGGATCGACGTGCTCGAAGGGGCCAAACGGCCGGTCAGCGCGGTGGCCGATTTCACCGAGGCGCGCGACGTCGCCACGGTGGCGATCCATGAAAATCGCGATGTGGCGATGACCCTGTTGTTCGATCACGAGGCCAATCTCGAAGAGCGCGTGTTCAAGGAGCAGTTCGCCACCTGAGCCCGCCACCCCGAACGACGATCTCGACCGGCACGGCCTGTGCCGGCGCCGTCCCGGCGGTGTCATCAGCATGTCAGTGCTCACCCGTCCGTGGTAAGCTCTGCCCTCGAACGGAGTGACCACGATGGCGCGCCTGCCTTATCTCGACAAATCCGACCTGTTGCCGGAACACCAGGACCTGCTGGCACGCAACATCAATCTCTACCGGCTGCTGGCGCACAGCCCACGCGCGGCGCGCAGTCTCAATACCCTGGCGAGGTTCATCCGCGACGGCAGCCGGCTCGATCCGCGATTGCGCGAAATGGCGATCTTGCAGGTCGGCTATGTCACCCGCTCAGCCTACGAATATTCGCACCATATCCGGATCGGCCGCGAATTCGGCGTCTCTGACGCGGACATCCGAGCAATCGCAGCCGACACCACCGGGCAGCCGACAGACCTCGACCTGCTGACGAAGGCGGTGCTGAGCGCCGCGCGCGAGATGACCGTGCAGCTCGAACTGTCCGAGGAGACCTTCGCGACGCTGCACCAGTCTCTGGGCGAAGAGCGTCTGACCGACCTCGTCCTGACGATCGCCTTTTACAACGGGCTCGTGCGGCTGCTGGCCGCGATGCGGATCGACGTCGAGGACGGCTATCTGCCATACCTCGATGAGTTTCCGCTGCCGTCGGCGCCGTGAGCCGCAGCAACCAGCAGGGCGTGCGGCGCGAGCTATTTGCTGGCCAGCGCGCGGGCGAGCTGGCTGACCGCCTCCTGATGCTTCTCGTTGCGGATCTCGCCAAAGTTGCGCGCAATCTCGAGCAGCATCCGCTGATGCGGCGTGATCTGACGCGGTCCCTCCTGGCCGATCCCTTCGTAAAAGTGACTGACCGGCGCGCTCAACGCGCGAGCGATCTCGAACAGCCGGCCGGCCGAGACGCGATTGATCCCGCGCTCGTATTTGTGCGCCTGCTGATACGTGACACCGATCATGTCGGCCAGTTGCTGCTGGGTCAGCCCCAGCATGATCCGGCGTTCGCGGATGCGCGCCCCGACGTGATCATCGATCGCTGCGGTCGACCGCCCTCGCTTCGGCTTAGCCATGCCCTCACCCGTCTCGCTGTGCGTCACACGCCGCCCCTGGCTGGCGCCCCGCGCCATCGCCGCATCGGCTGCGAATTGCTGGCAGCGGCGACGCGCAGCGCCAAGCCGGCGCGGCCGGCGGGACCCCCGTTCCCGACGACAATCAACGAGAACGGCAGTCCGAGCCTTCGATAATCTCCGAAGTGGTATTTCGCCGGTCGCATGACAAGAGCCGGACAGATCGCCGCGCCACCGGTGAGCGGGATTCTGGTAAGGTTCGGTCAACCTGTCGATGCTCTACTGATTTTTTGCCGGAGCGCCGCGCCCGTGCGGCCTGCCGGCGGCGCCATCGCCGGTTCGCGCGCAGCATTTCCGGGGGCGGTGCCGATGATTGGCCGGCTCGATCGAGGATGATGGCGCACCCGGCGAGATTCGAACTCACGACCTCTGCCTTCGGAGGGCAGCGCTCTATCCAGCTGAGCTACGGGTGCCAGTGCAAGGTCACGGCCAGCGCCGACCGTCAGTCGATACCGCCGCTGCGCCGCCGATGCAAGGAGCTTGGCGGTTGCGCCTTACTCCCGCCACCAAGGCGTAGCACCAAGGCGACCGCTTGGTCGAAAAGGGCCACGGTCGGCAGCGATCGAGACAGGGGGAGGGATGGATAATCGGTCGACAGCCACTCTGCCTGCGCGGCCGGGGATCACGGGCGAGGAGCTCGACACAGGGGATGGCGATGCTGTCGCGGCGCAGCTGGAACGGCGTTTCGGCCGGCTGCCGTCTCGCCAGCGGCTCGGCCTCGAGGATGATCACGAGGCGCGCTGCGCCGTGCGCGGGCGCGGATCGTCGCCGCGGCGCTGGTACCGCAGCCCGCCCTTCATCCGCAATTCGCTCAAGCTGACCGGGCTCTACTGGCGCGGCCGCAAGAATGCCGAGCGTATCCAAATCCGCCATCACGAGATCCGTGCCGCGGGTCTGCCCAGCGCATTCGACGGGTTCACGATCCTGCAGCTGAGCGACCTGCACAGCGATATGAACGCGGGGGCGATGCGCCATCTCGCCACGCTGTTGCCCGAGCTCACTTACGATCTCTGCGTCTTGACCGGCGATTATCGCGGCAAGACCTATGGTCCGTTCGCGGCAACGCTCGACGCCATGGCCGAGCTGCGCCGAGGCCTTGCTGGCCTGGTCTATGGGGTCCTTGGCAACCATGATTCGCTGCGCATGGTCCCGGCCCTCGAAGAAATGGGCATCCGCATGCTGGTCAACGAGGCCGAGCCGCTGCACCGAAATCGCAATAGGCTACACTTGGCCGGGATCGACGACGCCCATTTCTATCGGCTCGACAATATCGCAAAAGCCGCCGCCGAGATTCCCGAAGACGAGTTCTCGATCCTGCTGTCGCATACTCCCGAAATCTATCGCCAGGCCGCGCATGCCGGCTTCGATCTGCTGTTGAGCGGGCATACCCATGGGGGACAGATCTGTCTGCCGGGTGCGGTCCCGGTTACGCTCGATTCGGCCCTGCCGCGGCATATGGGATCCGGCTCGTGGCGCTATGGCCGCATGTTCGGCTACACCTCGGTCGGGGTCGGGTCGTCGATCGTCGCGGTCCGGATCAACTGCCCGCCGGAGATCACGCTGCACCATCTCCACGCGTGGTGAGGCTCAATAAGGCCGTTCGCGCCAGTCGAAGGCGTAGAGAACGCACGAAACCAGAAATTCGCCGATCACAAAGACGGTGACGCCAAAGACGACATCGGCAACCGTCAGCGACAGCGGATCGAGGCAGCCGAGCAGCGGAAACAGCGATTCTGGGATCTGATCGAGACCGATCGCCGGGCTGCTCGACGACCGGCCGAGGCGGCGCTTCAAAAAACTGGAGAACAGATCGCCGCTCATCGCGAGCAAGCCGACCAGCATCCCGATCCGCCACGAGAGGCCGACCAGCGGCGCAGCCGCGGTCGTAATGAGGATGGCGAGAACGAGCCCGCGCACGGTCTTCGACTGGCCGAAGAGCGGTCGGCCGTCGACAAATTCTCGCCCGCTATCGAGCGGACGCACGAGGTGCGGTCCAAGCAGCTTTCCGGCGACAAGCGGTGTCCCGTTGGCGAGCAGCACCAGAAACACGAGGCGGATGGTCAGCGAGAGATGCATCTTTGCTCAGGAGTTGCCGCGCCGCTCGGCATTCTTGCCGCCCCAGACCGCCGAACTCGCCGCGCGGTCGGCGCCCGACGGCAGCGGTGCCCGCGCGTCGTCAACCCATTCGGCGATATCGGCGGTCGGTGTGCGGCCGTCGAGATCGCGCAGCAGCATGTGATAGCCCTTCGGGTAATAGGCGAGGCTGCGAGGATCGGCGGGGTCACGTGGCAGCGAGCGCACAAATCTGCGGATCGGCAGCTTCGGGATAACCTCGTCATGCGCACCGTACAGCAGCAGCAACGGCACATGAAGTCGCGGGGCCGCCGCCAGCGCCGCGTCCATCAGATTGACCAGGCCATAGATCGTGTCGACGCGGGTGTCCTTGATCACCAGCGGATCGTGCGCCAATGCCCGAAGCATCGGAATATTGTCCGAGGCCAGGATATGCAGCCCGCGTCCGGTCAGCGTCAGCCCGGGCGCCAGCCGGGCTGCAACCGCCAGCGCCAGGCGCGGCAAGACGCCCATCGTCGAACGGCCCCAGACCGCCGGCGCCACCAGGATCAGCCCGTCGACATTCGGGATCGAAGCGCCGCTTTCGCCGGTCATCGTCACGATTGCCACCGCCCCGCCCATGCTCTCGCCGAGCAGATAGATCGGGATATCGGGGTAGAGCCGGTGCAGCACGCCGCATGCTGCCGCGGCATCGATCGCGAGCGCCCGGCTTCCGGGCCAGCGGCCGCGCCCGGGTGCTGCGCCAAAGCCCCGCTGATCGTAGGCGTAGGTGGCAATGCCATCATCGGCCCAGGCGGCACCAGGCGAGGCAAAGGCATTGTCGTAGTCGTTGAAGCCATGAAGCGCCAGGATCACGGCTCTCATCTTGCCCCGCGGCAGCCATCGGCGCAGCGGCAAGCGCTCACCATCGGTGGTGACAAAGAAATGACCGGTGAAATACGGCATCGTTGCGCGGCGCGGAGCCTCGGATCCGGCGGACAGCGGCGTGTCGCCAGCCGGATGGATCGTCGCCGGCACGCAGCCGCTCGGCCCCAGCAGCAGCACGATGATCAGCCACGCCGAGCAGGAGCCGGCCCCGACCCGGCGTCGCCCTCTCAATCACCCCTCCTCACAGCTCGATCCGGCCGGCGCCTGCTGGGCATGAGATGCAGAGGACGAGACTGTGATGCCTGCAGAGCGCGGCGGCGTCGCAACCCTCGCGCCGGTTTCCCATGCTGCGACCGGTCGCCAAACACACCCGCCGCTTGGCCACACCGGGTTTCACCGACCGCGCCCGCTCATGCACCGAGCGATGTTGCAAAATACCCGGCCGGTCAAGACCGGCGAATCAGCCGACCCTCTCTGCCCACTGCCGAGCCCCGGCGTGGTACCGGCCCGCGCGCGAGATCGCCTCACAGCGCTTTCTCCCGGCTGGCGATCGGTTGATACTGGGGCAACCCACTGCGAGGGTCGTGAGCGATACGATGTCGATCGAGGAAGCGCCCCCGTTGCCACCTGCTGCAACCGAGCTGCCGACCGGGTCGAGCCCCACCGGGACGACGGATGTCGCGCCGACCGAGATTGCGACAACTATGTCGTCGTCGGCGCCGCGGCCGGGCGATGCCGAAAAAAACGACATAGGTGCTGGCGATTCTGTCGCAGGTGATCAAGCCTCGGACAATATCGCCGCGAATGGTACCGCCCCCCATGGTGAGCCGCGCCGGAGGCGGCGGCGCCGACGCCGCAGACCGGGCAGCAACCCCGTGACGACACCAGCCGACACGACACCGGCCGACACGACAGGGGGGTCGGCCGACATGACAGGGGAGATTGACACGACGCTCAGCGCAACGGCGCCATCGCCCGAGCCGTCTCACTCGGTGGCGGATGACCGCCCTCGTCCGCGTCGCCGCAGACGGCGCAGACCGGCCCAATTCGGCGGTTCCCACCCGGAATCCGGCGCCGAACGGCTCGCAACAGCGCCAGCAGCGCAGGGTGCCACCCCTGGGGAACCCACCGCTGAAGAACCGGGTGCCGCCCTCGATCCTGCATCCGGCGCCGAGGCGCCCACGGCGCAGACTTTGCATCTGCGCGCGCCAGCGACGACCACCGTCGCCTCCATGTCTGACACCCCTCCCACACCCGAGGGCGGCGTGTCGGCGCAGGCGGCACCTCGTGTGCTCCGGCCAATCCCATCCGGGAGCCCACCCGGTCGGCGGCGACGACGGCCGGCGATGCGGCGCGTTGGCGACGGCGGTCACGATGCGTCTGTCGCCTCGCCGGATAGCGCCTCGGCAATGGAACCGGCGTCTGTGCCAGGCGAGACGCGTCCGCGCCAGCCGAGGCGCAACCGCCGGTCACGGCCCGAGCGGCCGCGCGAAGATGGATCACCGCGCACCACCAACGGGGCCGCTCGCGGGCGGTCGCAAAGCGGTGGTCGGGAACCCGCCACCGGTAGCGATGGCGTGCACACAGCCGCGCCCGGCGCGCCCGGCCGCGACACCGGGCCGGTCCGAGACCGCAGCCGTGGTCCGGACCGCCGTCCGGGGCGGGGCCGAGAGAGGGGCCGCGAGGCATCACCGAACCGACCCGCATACAAGCTCTACACCCTCGAATCGATGGTCGATCGCGGTTTCGAGGATATCGCCGACGACACCGAGGAAAGCGGCACCCGCCGGGTCCATTGGATGATCGTCAAGCGCACCGTCGCCGATCAGAACAGCGGCAAGGCGATGTCGGCCATCTACGTGCTGCAGCGCGACGGCGCCGACACCGAATTCCCCAATCTCGGAGCCGCTCGTGCCGCCGCGAACAAGACGATCGTGCATCCGGAAAAGCTGACCATGTCAAAGGCCGAGCACGTCGCTGCCAAGAGCAAGTGACCGGGCGCAAGGGTGCGGTCAGCCGCGGCGGCGTTCGGCCATCGCCTCGTAGCGGCCGGGGTCGGCGATTTCGGCAATCGTCCCGTCGGGCGAGCGGAACTTGACGGTCCCGGCATCGGGCTTCGAAAGGATTGTGCCGCCGAACTGCTCGATCCTGGCGAGCGTCGCCTGCCGGTCCTCGACGGCGATGCCGAAATGGTGGATCGCGGGACCTTCGCCGACCAGCCTGGCTTCGGCATCCTCCTCGCTGTCATAGACCATCAGCGCCAGATCGACATAACCGTCGGTCAGATGGCGCGAAATGTGTCCGCGCGAGCGACTGGTCCCGACCTGGCGAAATCCAAAGACGTTTTCGTAAAACCGGGTCGCCGCCTCGAGGTCGGCTACCTTGAGCGCCACGTGATTGATCTTGGCCATCGCCGTGCTCCTATTCTGTGCTGCCGTCATACGGGGTCATCACTTTGCCGGTACGGTACTGATCCGGCTCGAGAATAACCTCGACCTTGGTGTCCTTGAACTGGGCGAGGCTGTTGCTCTTGATGTTCTGCCACTGCACTTCGAGCACCCGAGGCTTCGACCATTCGCCATCCTTGCCAAAGGTCACGTCACCGACGATCGTCTTGAAGGAGTGGGTCCGGATGTAATCGGCGACCTTGGTCTGATCCAGGCTCTTGGTGCCCTCGACCGCCTGGGCCAACACTTGCAGGTTGGCATAGGCAAAGGGCGGCAGATACCAGCCCAGCGGATCGACGCCCGCGCTTGCCGCCTTGGCCTGGTATTCCTTCAGAAAATCGAGAATCCCGGGAAATTGCATGGTCGGCGCCGGGATCCACCAATCATAGTCGATGACGCCGTTGAGCTTGGGTCCGAACTGCTCTTTGAACGCCGTGTACTGCAGGCCGACCATGCCGCCGCCAAAGAACCGCGTCTTCAGACCGGATTCGGTCGCGGCGCGCAGCATGCCCGCCGATCCCGGCGGATATGACGCCACGAACACCATGTCGGGATGGGTCGCCTGGATCGCCTCGACGATCGGCGTGAAGTCCGGCGTTCCCGGCGGATAAGTCTTGTCATAGACGATCTTGATGCCGTCGCGCTTGGCGATGTCGCGCACCCCGTCGGATGCGTTCTTTGGAAACTCGGCGTCCTCGGCGAGCAATGCCAGCGTCTTCGGCTTTGGGTTCGAGGCCATCGCGACCTTGAAGAACGGCTCGCAGAAGGCGTGCTTCGGGTCGGGTCCGGCAGGAAGCATCGAGAAATATTTCGGATAATGGAACTCGCTGTTGACCGCGAGGCCGAACAGCCCGAGGAACAATCGATCATTGGCGATCGCCACCGGCATCGCCGGCGCGATCAGGTTCGTACCATAGCCCGAGACGATAAAGTTGACCTTGTCGACATCGATCAGCTTGGTGTAGAGCCCGGGCACCGTCGCCGGGTTGCTTTGATCGTCGTAGTAGATAAGCTTGACCGGACGGCCCAAGAGCCCGCCCTTGGCGTTGACGTCGTCCTGCCAGATCTGCATCGCCAGCAGCGCCGATTTGCCGGCGTCGGCGAGCCCGCCGGTCAGCCCCATGCCAAAGCCGATCGTGATCGGCTCGGCCGCTCTCACCGGGCCGGCGCAAATCAGCCCCGCCGCCAGCATGGCGACCGACACCAGCCCGACCGACGCCAGCCCGAGCGACGAGGTGATGCCGGCGCGCCGCCAAATGTGACCCAGACCCATCCCAGCCTCCCCAATTCCTATTCTCTTGACGGCTCCTCGTCCGCCACGGCAGACAATCCGGTTGACGCCGGCGCTGCCCAACTCCGGGTCGAGCAGCTCCTGCGCCGACAGATAATGAAGATGGGCGAGTGCCGCGCCAAGGGCAAAGCCGGTCTGGCGCCGGTCGAGCAGGCGGCGGACCGCCGGACAGGCCAATACCGGACAGGCCAATAGCGGTGACCGACCTTTGCCGCGGCGACAGCAGCCCGGCAGACGCGTCGCCCGAAATGCCGACCGCTTCAGTCTCATCACACTCGAACGCTACGCCGATCGCGTATGGCACATCGACAGCGGCCGCTTCGGCGCTCTGGACATGAACCTGCCGTAATAGCCAAACTCGCGCAGCATAAAGGAGCTTGCCAGATGACGATCATCGATTCCCAGGTCCACGTCTATGAGGCGAACACCGCGAAGCGGCCCTGGCACGCCGTGCCAAACTGGCCCGATCACGTCAGCGGTGACGAGATGGTGGCGGCGATGGACAAGGTCGGTGTCGACGGCGCGATCTTCATCTCGGCTTTTTCGATGTACCAATACGACGCGAGCTATGCGATCGAGGTGCAACGAGCGCATCCCGGGCGGTTCGCGCTCGTCAAGCCGGTCAACCCGGACGATCCGGCGGTGGCCGATGTCATCGCCGAGTGGAAGAAGGTTCCGGGCACGGTTGGCATCCGCATCATGCTGACGCGGGAGGCGAACCGTGCGCCGGATGACCCGGGGCTCGACCGGATCGCCCGCGCGGCCGCGCACCACGATTTTCCGGTCAACGTCCTGTTCTGGGGCAATGTAGACGCGGGCACCGCGCTGATCGATCGCCACCCGAACACAAGCTTCATCATCGACCACCTCGGCATTCTGCAACCGCGGGTGCCGCCGGCACCGCCGCAGCCTTGGGCCGATTTGCCAAAGGTGCTCGAGCTCGCCAAGCGCGCGAACGCGGTAATCAAGGTCAGCGGCGCCTGCACATTGTCGCACGAGCCGTATCCGTTCCCCGACATCTGGGACCCGCTCGCCCGCGTGTTCGATGCCTGGGGTTTTGATCGCTGCCTCTGGGGCACCGACTGGACGCGCGCCTTCGCAGTCGTCAATTACCAGCAGGCCGTCGAGCCCTTTCTCAAAACCGACCGCCTGAGCGCCAGCGAGCGGGCGATGCTGATGAGCGGAGCCACCGCCAAGGCCTATGGCTGGTCGCCGAAGAAAGCCTAGACGAGGGGCTTCGCTGTGACCGAGAAACAGAAGGCCGGGATGCGCTGGCTGGCCGGGATGCGCTGGCTGGCCGGGATGCGCTGGCTGGCCGGGATGCGCTGGCTGATTTTGGGGGCCGCATTGTCGGCCGCGGCGGCTCCGGCCTTTGCCGGCGAACTCGTGCTGTCGTCGACCGAGGTCAAAAGCGGCAGTCCGATGGCGCTTGCTCAAGCCTATACCGCGTGCCACGGCCAGAACATCTCACCGGCGCTCGCCTGGTCGGGCGAACCGAGCGGCACGCAGAGCTTTGCTTTGACGATGTACGATCCCGATGCGGGGGCTGGTGCCGGCTGGTGGCATTGGATCGTGTTCAATATCCCGGCGACGGTGCACAGACTGGCGGCCGGCGCCGGCAGCAAAGGCTCGGGCGATCTGCCGGCAGGTGCCAGGGAAGGGCGCAACGATTTCGGGGTTTCGCAATATAGCGGTCCGTGCCCGCCAGTCGGCGACCACGCGCACCACTACGAGATCACCGTCTACGCCGTCAAAGTCGCGCAATTGCCGCTGGATGAGACCGCATCGGGTGCCGCAGTCAGCTCCGCGCTGCGTTCCAACACGCTCGCCACCGCCAAGATCGTCGGGCGCTACGAACGGCCGAGGTGACGGGCGTATTCAGATTGAACGGTTCTGTCACAGCCGGGTGGGATCGGTGGGGTAGAGCTCGGCGAGCCTTGTCGCAGATGCATTTGTCGGGCGCGTCGGGCAAGGTGCATGATGGCGCGCGTGAGCGGTGTCGCGGCGACTGGATGAGGAGGCGGCGGATGGCGGCGAACTACAGCATCTGTCTTGGCACGGCCGGCTGGGGCGTGTGGCACAGCCCAGATGGCGGGACATCGTGGACCCGGCATCGCAAGCCCTTCCCGCTCAACAGCCGCATCCAGGCCCTGGCGGCCCATCCCAAGGAGGTGCGAACCGTTTTCGCCGGCGGTGATACGGGTGTGTTTGTCAGCCGCGACGGCGGCGCGCATTGGGAGAACATCACGTCCATCGGGGGCGCCGATGGGGCCCTGCCGACGATCTGGTCGCTCGCCATCGACCCGGTCGATCCCGATATTCTTTTTGCCGGCACCCGCCCGGCCGCGGTCTATCGCTCCCGCGACGGTGGGCGGCAGTGGGAGAAATTGCCCGTCGACCCTGCCCGCGAGTGTTCGATCGGCACACCCTTTGTGACCGGGATCGTCGTCGATCCCGACGATCATCGCATTGTCTTTGCAGGGGTGGAGATCGACGGCGTCTTCCGCAGCCGCGACGGTGGCGACAGTTGGACGCACCTCAAAGGCGGTTTGTACGATCCGGACATTCATGCCGTGGCGATCGCGCCCGCTCAGCCCAAGCGCATCTATGCCAGCACCGCGCGTGAGATGTTTGTCAGCGACAATCTCGGTGAGACCTGGCGGGATTTGGGCATCAAGCAAAAATGGCCGCTGCCTTATGCCCGCGGCATGGCGGTCAAACCCGATGATCCGGGCGTGCTGTTCGCTGGGTGTGGCGAGACCACGACCGGTGAAAAAGGCCACGTGCTGCGCAGCACAGACTTTGGCGCGACCTGGGAGACTCTGCCATTTCCGACCCAGCCGAACGCTACGATGTGGGGCCTCGCGACGCACCCGGCCAACGCCAACCGCATCGTGGCGTTCACCCTTTTCGGCGAAGTCTACGTCACCGAGGATGCCGGCGCCTCCTGGCTCAAAATCCCCCGCGAATTCGGCGAGATCCGCACCGCCGCCTGGGTGCCGAACTGACGCTCGAGCCAGGAGTGGAAGCGCGCGGCCTCTGTCGACATCATCCGGGCGATGAGGTGCTGAGGTGCGGCGCGCAGCGGAAGTGTTTGGGGCCAGTTCGAACCTAGCGAGGGCGAGGCGAGGATGACACTCGAAGACGTTGGAGAAAGTCAGATCGCGCAGCGGTCCTTTGCAGAACATTGACGACGCCCGGTTCAGTCGAACAGGGTTGCCAGGCGCTTCTTGATATTGTCGGCGATGTAGAGCGCCAGGGCCTGGATGGTCGATGTTGGGTTCACCCCGCCGGAGGTAACCCAAATGCTGCCATCGACGATAAAAAGGTTCTTCACGTCGTGGCAGCGACCCCACTCGTTCACCACCGAGCTCTCGGGGTCCAAGCCCATGCGCGCGGTGCCGAGGAGGTGGCCCGGACTATTCAGCACGGTGCGCGAGCAGGAGATGTCTTTTGCGCCGGCCGCCTCCAGGATCTCCGAGGCGCGGGCGATGCCGTGCTCCATCATGCGCCGCGTGTTCTCGCCGATCACATAGTCGATCCGCGGCGCCGGGATGCCGTGGCCGTCCTTGAGGACCGGATCGAGCCTCACACGGTTGTGCTCCTCCGGCAGATCCTCACAGGCGACGCCGATCAAGAGGCGGCGGTAGAAGAGCGTGCGATAGACGCGATGATGGTCCTTGCCCCATGGCAGCCGGCCGGCGGCCATGCTGGTGATCGCCTCGTTGACGGGGCCGGTGCCGCGGGCGAATTGCAATGTGTAGCCGCGCACAAAGCCGCGCGACAGGTCGGTCTCGTAGAACTCCTTGCTCCACATTACGGTCTGCGGCCCGCGGTCGCCGTCAACCTCGTCCTCGACATAACCGGCTACCATTGGCCAGGGGTGCAGCATCAGGTTCCGGCCGACGCGGCCCGAGGAGTTGGCGAGACCGTTGGGACAGCTTGACGAGGCCGAGTTCAACAGCAGCCGCGGCGTGCCGATCCCGTTTGCCGCGAGGATCACGACCTCCGCCGGCTGGAACCGCTCGACCCCGTTCGGGTCGTAGTAGACCGCACCTGCCGCCATGCCGTGCTCATTGGTGGTGATCTCGCGCACCCGGCAGCGCGTGCGCAATTCAACCCTCGCGCGGAGCGCGTGCGGCCAGTAGGTGATGTCGGCGCTCGCTTTGGCGCCCTGCGCGCAGCCGGGCGTGCAATGGCCGAGGTTGATGCATTTCGCGCGCCCGTCATACTCCGTGGTGGCGACAGCGATGTCGGACGGCCACCAGTGCCAGCCGAGCGCGTTCACCGCCCGTGCGTAGCGCGTGCCGGTTCGCCCGAGCGGCACCGGCGGCATCGTCGGCTGGTGCGGCGGATAGGCAGGATCGCCCGCGAGGCCGGCGACGCCCGTGATGCGGTCGTTTTCGGCAAAGTAGGGTTCGAGCGTCCAGTAGTCGATCGGCCAATCCTCCGCCACCCCGTCCAGTGTCCTGACGCGAAAGTCGGAGGGATGCAGGCGCGGGTAATGCGCCGTGAAGAGCACCGTGCCGCCGCCGACACCGTTGAAATTGGCGATCTTCATCGGCGAGCGGTCGTCATTGACCGGGTAGTCGGTATCGCGCGCGCGGCGGTTGGGGCTGATGTCGAAATCGGCGTGGCGGCGCGCCTCCCAGTCGCGGCCGTTGCTGGGGAAGTCGGTCGGCTTGACCCAATCGCCCTGCTCGAGGCAGAGGATCTTCATACGCGTTTCGGCGAGGCTCCAGGCGACGGCCGCCCCTGAGGCACCGGCGCCGATGATCAGCACATCGACAGTATCGTCACTGGGCCGGACGGCCTCGGGGCTTGCGTCTGCGGCCATGTTGATTTCCCTTGCCGGCGCTGTCACACCGCGCGGCATCATAACGCCTTGGAAGGCGGGCGGCGATGGGATGGGCGTTTCCCGGTCCCGGCCATTCGCGACAAAACCGGTCATCACACCCACCTCGCAGCGGTATTGTCAGCGCGAAGCGGTGGCCCTGGGTACACTGATATGAGCCACTCCGCAGCGGCGCCACGGCCGAGCCTCGGGAGGCGCCCATGCGAACAGGATTGCTGTCGCGCTTGTTTTGTCGCCGCAAGGATGCGGCGGCGTGGATCGAGATACCGGAATTGGAGCGCCGCGTCGCCGCCGGCGATGACTTCGTCCTCATCGATGTGCGCCGGCCCGAGGAATTCACGGCTCCTCCGGGCCATCTGCCGGGTGCAATCAACATCCCATTGGGCGATCTCCCGAGCCGGACCGAAGAGCTCATGGCCCAATGCCGGATCGCCCGGTGCCGGACCGCCAGCGGGCGGCCGATCGTGCTGGTCTGCAAATCCGATCGGCGCTCGGCCCAGGCGGCGGCGGCGCTTCTCGCCGCCGGCCTGCAAGACGTCGCGGTGCTGCGCGGCGGAACCGACGCATGGCATCGACAAGGCTTGGCGCTCGAATAGGCGCTTCGGGTTCGAGCACGACCGCTGATGATTGCGAGTGCCTACACCTATGAGAAGGCCACTATCGTGGTTCGTGAGAAGGCCGCTATCGTGGTTCGCAATCATCGTTTCATCGGCACGTCGATCCGCAACATCGCTCACGTCGTTGGCGAGGTCTCTTTTGTTGACGCGGGACGGCCCGGAACAGTCGCGCCGCCGCCATAAATGTCCTGGGCGAGCACGTCGCGGACCGTGTCGAGATCGAGCCGGTGTATCGCGATCAGATCGGCGGTGTCGGCGACGATGGCGTCAATATCCCCGATCAGGCTGAGACGTTTGTAGAGATCGGGGATGTGGATGCCCATGGCTTCCCCGATCAGCTCCATGAAATTTAAGAGCTCGAACGAGACCTCGGGCTGGAACTTGACCAATTCGCGGTGGCAGCCGTGAAAGATCGAGGCGAAGGTGGTCACCCCCGCCTCCACCGCAGCGCGGAACTCGCGCTCGCGCAATTCGGCCTTGAACTTCGGCAGCACCGAGAGGTGGCTCGCCTGAGTGCTGACGATGGGCACATCGAGCTCGACCACCTCCAGACTGGGAATGGCCCGCAAGACCTTCTTGACGGCTTTCATGATGCCGGGCAGCGCCGAACGCTCTTGCAGGGCGACGCGCTTGCAAACCGGATGGATGAACAGCGGGCGCAGATCATCAAGCTTCTCGGCGAAAAACTCGGCAATCGGGTTCAGGTCAAACGGCATTGTACCAAATGAATCCTGATAGGCCGGCAGTGCTACCTCGCCGATCTGAATCTGACAACTCGGGCACCAGGTGATGACCCGCGACGCTCCCGGCCGCGCCAGTCGCTCGATCGTGTTGTAGCCGAGACGGCCGGCCGTCTTGGGATCGCCCCGCTTGAAGTGCTGAATGCCGCAGCAGGTCGCGGTGCCGCCCATCACCTCGTAAGAGACCCCGAGCGCGTCCAGCACCTCGAGAACCAGCAGAGCGATATGCGGCGTCTTGATGACATTGCAGCCGGTATAAAAGACGATGTCGGGTGCTGCTCCGTATTCGTCGGCCGCGCGTAACGGCGGGTTGATCCGCGCCACCACCTCGGGTGCCAGCTGCAAACGCGAGATTACCCGGGTGCTGCGGCCCATCGTCGTAAAATATTGATGTGCGGCGCGCCGGACTTCGGCATCACCCCGTTTTGCTTTCACCGCGATCCGCGCCATGTTGACCATGAAACGCGGGTTGACACCGTAGTCGCAGGCCGGGATGCAGCTCCCGCTGTTGGTGCAGACCTGTGCCCAGCGCTCTGCCTCCGGCGTCCCCTCGCCACCAGCGAGCAGGTCGAGGATGCCACCGACGATGGCCGGCGCGTTGGCCGCATCACTGCCCAGGTCAATCCCTGCCGGTTCGACCATCGGGCATGCCACGACGCACTTGCCGCATTGCGTGCAGGAATCGAGGATATCGGCAACCCGTCCGTGCAGGGCGTCGACAAATGACATGGCACCAGAATCCACCATCAGCGGGATCTCCCATTGGCTTTCATATTCGGTTGGATCCTCACCAAACAAAACCTGTCGGCCATCATGCGCCCCTCAAATTACTCGGTCCATCTCAACTGAAACAGGCGAGGCGGCAACACTGCCGCAGCGACGCAGGAGGGCGGCGGACGGCGCGGGTGCGGCACCCGGCCACTGATCAGGACGCGCGCCGGTATTGCGGCGGGTAAGCGAGATCGGTGAGGAGTGCCCTCAGGTGCCGAACACAGCCTTCAGCTCCGGGGTCGGCATGGCGTCGCGAACCCAGGTGAAAGCGCCCTCTTCCTTCATTTCACGGGCACCCTTCATAAAGGCGGCGAGCGCCAGCCGCGACAACGCCCCGCCGACGCTCAGCCGCTTGACGCCGACCGCTTCCATTGCGGCAGCAGTGAGCGAAGGATCAGCAGCGCTCATCACCACGTTCAAAGGCTTGCCGACGGCCTGCACCACCGTGCGCATGGTCGCCAGATCGCGCAGGCCGGGCGCATAAAGCACATCGGCGCCGGCCTTCTCGAAGGCCTGCAGGCGCTTGATGGTATCGTCGAGGTCGAGCCGCCCGCGGATCAAATTCTCCGCCCGCGCCACAAAGGTGAACGGCACCGGCAGCGAGCGCACCATCTCGGCGCCCGCCGCCACGCGCTCGACAGCGTGGTTGAATTCGTAGATGCGCTCGCCGCTCCAATCCTCGAGCGAGCCTCCGACAACACCCATTGCGGCGGCATCGCGGAGGATGGTCGCGGCTTCCCTCGGATCATCGGCGTAGCCGTTTTCGAGGTCGGCGTTGACCGGCAGATCGGTCGCCTGAGCGATGGCGCGGCAATTTTCGAGGAGCTCGGCGCGGCTCACCCGGCCCTCGCCATCGATCCGGCCGAGCGCATTGGACAGGCCCAGGCTGGTGGTCGCCAGTGCCTCGAACCCCAGCGATTCCAGCAGCTTCGCGGTACCGGCATCCCACGGGTTGGGCAGGATCAATATTTCCGGACGCTTGTGCAGATCCTGAAACAACCGGCCCTTCTCAGCTTGCGAGCGCATGACCTTCCTCCTGCCTGGCTCTGGCGTCCCTGTCACTCGCGAGCGGCTAACAGGTCACCCTCGGGCGCCGCGTCCCCGATCCAGCCGCAGGCATGGGCGGGCGACCGTCGTTTCTGCAAAGCCGCGGCGGCAGCGCCCGCCAGTCAGCCTCGCAGACCAGTCAGCCTCGCAGACCAGTCAGCCTCGCAGAAAGGCGTTCATGTCGGGCGTAGCAAGGGAGGTATCGATATAGCCGAAGGTCCCCTGTTCCTGCACCTCCTTCGCCGCGTTGAAGAGCCCCGTCATCGCCGCGCGATAGAGCGAGGTGGCGAGGCTGATGCGCTTTACCCCGGCCGCCGCCAACGCCGCGACGGTGAACGATTTGCCCTTGATCCCGGCCATAAAGTTGAACGGCTTCTGCGTCGCCGCGCACACCGCCCGAACCGATTCCAGATCCGGCAGCCCCGGGGCCATCAGCGCGTCCACGCCCGCCGCTTCATAGGCTTTCAGCCGCTTGATCGTGTCGTCCAGGTCGGGACGCCCACGCAGAAAATTCTCGGTCCGTCCGGTCAAGGTGAACGGGAACGGCAATGCCCGCGCCGCGGCCACGGCCGCCGAGATCCGCTCGGTTGCATGGCTCAGCTCGAAGACCGGCGCGTCCGGATTGCCACTCGCGTCCTCGATCAAGCAGCCGACGAGCCCTGCCTCCGCCGCGAGCCGGATGGTCTGCGCGACCATCTCCGGCGCGTCCCCGAAGCCCTTTTCCAGGTCGGCAGAGACCGGCAGGTCAACGGCATCGCAGATCACGCGCGCCTGGGCCAGCGCCTCGTCGCGAGCGACCGTGCCGTCGCGCCGGCCGAGCACGCCCGCCGAGGCGCCGCTCGAGGTCGCCAGCGCCGCAAACCCCAGCCCGGCCATCATCCTTGCCGAACCGCCATCCCACACATTGGGGATCACAAATGCGCCCGGCGCCTCATGCAGCGCGCGGAATCCTTTTGCCTTCTCGGCTTGGGTGAGAGCCATGTGGCGCCTCCTTGATTGAGCCGCGGGAGAGAGGTCATGCAGCAAATCGGTTCAGAATAATAACCCACTTTCTGCTCGGGCGATCCTCGATGCGGCGGTGACGGGCCCTGATGACATCGACGGGAACGGCGCCGACGAGTTTTGAAACACGGGGACCAGAAACGGGCAGCAGCTGCGCGCCGGCGATCGCGAGCACAGCGCGCCAAGCCGGACCCGGTTGCGACACGGCGGGCCGAACACCGCGGTCACCGGGTGGCGCGCTATTTCGCGCTTAGTGGTTCGCGATCACGCAGAATCCTTGTGCCGCGACCCCGAGCGCCGGATTGAACTTGCTTCGGAAATTTTCGATCGCAATTGCGGCGGTCAACTCGACGATCTGCGCCTCTGTATAATGCCCCTTCAGGCGGGCGAACAATGCATCATCGACTTTGCGCCCCGTGATCGTCATGCACTCGGCGTATTCGAGGGCGACGCGCTCCGCCTCGCTAAAGATTTGGGTTTCGCGCCAAGCCGTCACCGCGGCAAGCTTCGCATCGCCACCTTCACCTTCCATCACACGGATGGAATTGATGTCAATTCAAAAAGGGCAACCGTTGATGGAGGCGACGCGAAGATTGATCAGCGAAAGGAGCGCTTTTGGGAGTTGCCCCGACTGCTCGATCGACGCGCCAAGTTGTTTGGCGGCGTGCAGGATCGGCGGGCAATGCGCCAGGACCTTGGTCGGATTGAGCAGAGCGCCGAAACGGTCGCGTTCCTTTTTGAAAAGTTCGGCCAACGAGGCATCGCCGCCATCGTCTTCGATCTCACTTACCCTGGGCATCGTTAACCTCATCAACGTTCGCGGAGATTCGATGCCAGCGCGTTGGCATTGTCAATCAGCGTGGAGCCATAGCTCTTTGGCCAATCGCAGTTGAGAGCCTCGACCAGCCACGCGCCATCGCTCGGGTCAATCGGGTCGGAGGATCCTACTCCGCTGCGGCGGCAACCGCGGCCGTGTCGCGCACGCCGAGGCGCGCGCCGAGCGCGCACAGAAGACTAGCGAGCAGCAGCACGGCGACGGCGACGAGCACGAGATCGGGCCTATGGGCGTCGATCACCAGCCCATAGGGCACCGGCGCGAGCGCGCTGCCGAGCGAGAGACCGGAGCTGACAAAGCCGAACACCTTGCCGACCTGCCCGGCGGGTGCCGCCTCCTTGACCATCATGTCGCGCGGGGTGCGGCTCGCGCCGAGCGAGATGCCGGCCGCAACGAGCACGCCGATCGCCGCGGCCACCGCGAGCGAGGCCACGCCGACAACAAACAGCAAGACCGCGCCCAGAAAGGTCAGGAGAACCACATAAGTGAGATGGCGGGGATTGCGATCGGCGATCCAGCCGCCGGCGAGAATGCCGAAGAGCGAGCCGATAAGATAGCCGGTCAGCACCGAGGAGGCGCTGGTGAGCGTCATCCCGTAGGTCTCGTGCAGCACCGTGATCAGCCAGGATTGGATGCCGGCGGTCGCCATCGACGAAACCATGTAAAAGGCGCACAAAAAAAGGATCGGCCGCGTCAGCAACAGGGCGGCGCCAGCGGCGGGCTTTTTCGCCGGGGTGGCCTGCCGCGCCTCCTCGACGAGGATGCCGCTCTGCCACAGGATCAGCAGCACCACCGGGACGCCGAGGAGGCCGACCAGGGTCAGCGCCCCGCGCCAGCCGATCAGCAGCATCAGCCCGGCCGTCACTGTCGGCGCCGCGGCGAACCCGACATAACCGGAGAAGGTGTGAAAGGCATAGGCGCGGCCGAGCCGTTCACGGCTGACCGACCCCGAGAGGATCGCGTAATCCGCCGGGTGAAAGACCGAATTGCCGAGACCCGACAGCACCGCCAGCCCGACAATCTGCCAGTAGGCAGTGACCAACCCCATCGCTGCGATCGACAGCGCCATCAACAGGGCGCCTCCGATCAGAAACGGGCGCGCGCCGTAACGATCAACCAGGACACCGACCGGTGTCTGCGCCACGGCCGTGGTGGCCGCCATCAGCGCCACCGACAGACCGACTTCGGCAAACGACACGCCAAATGCCGTCTGCCAGGCGATGAACAGCGGCGGCAGGCATAGCGCATAGAAATGCGACAGGAAATGCCCGGCGCCGATCAGCGCGTTGACGCGGTTAGCCCGGCTGAGCAGGGTCTCTTTGATCATGGCATCATGCTGCCGCACATCCGCGCCCCCGTCGAGAGCGAAGCTGGCCCCGCGCCCGGTGGGTCGGGTTGCGCAAAACGCGCGGCACGACAGCGGCGGGGCCGCTGCGCAGGTGCGGAACGGCCATGGCCCCGCGCCCTTTATCGCGGCATCTTTGACCTGAAATCGCTTGCTCGAAGCGATTGGGCATTGCTTGGCCCCTTCCTTTCAAAAAGCTGGAGCTCAAGGGGTTAGGCTTGCCCCACCGAGATCACCCAACATGTGGATATATGTCGGTTTGTGCCGAAGCGATTGAAGTAGACGTGCCGCGATCGCCGCTCCATATTCGAAACGCTTGAAGCAACACGGACTGAGGAAAAGCCTGATGATCACGCTATGTATTCGGTACAAGTTCGACACCAATAAGCTCGCCGATGTCCAGACCTATTTCGAGACCGAGCAACGGGTCATTGAACGAAGCGGAGGCAAGATTGTCGGGTATTTTCTGCCGACCGATTTTGCCGGTTCGACCGATGAGGCAATCGGGCTGATCGATGTGCCGTCGCTCGCGGCTTACGAGGAATACCGCAAGTCATTGGCCGACGACCCCGAGCACAAGAAAAACATCTCCAAGCTGGAGCAGAGCGGCGCGTTGGTAGCGATGAACCGTTTCTTCATCCGACGCGTCGAGCCGAGGCGGTGACACGATGACGCCGGTCATCACCGACGTCTTGAGCCCGCGGCGCTCGGTTTGCTCGCCCGCCGGCTCGCGCGCGCCAGGATTGAGGCACCGCGTCGCTCTTCCAGCAGTGGCAGGAGCCAGGGTGAGCGGTGGCCCGGCTCTCCCGCCCGCATCCTGCCTTTAGAGAACGACGATAACCGGCGCTGCGACGCGCTCAGATCAGCCCCAGCTCGCGCAGGCTGGTGTGGCGGTTCTTGGCGATGATGACATGGTCGTGCAGCGCGAGGCCCAATGGGGCGGCGGCTTTTTTGATGTCCTGGGTAACCGCGATGTCGGCCTTTGACGGGGTCGGATCGCCCGAAGGATGGTTGTGCACCAGGATCAGCGCGGAAGCGCCCAGCTCGAGCCCGCGCTTGACGACCTCGCGCGGATAAACCGGGGTGTGGTCGATCGTCCCCGTTTGCTGGCGCTCGTGCTTGATCAGCACGTTCTTGCGATCGAGAAACAGTATGTGAAACTCTTCGATCGTGTTGTGCGCGACCTGGGCGCTGCAATAATCGATCAGCTTGTCCCACGAGTTGATCACCGGCTGCTCTTCGAGATCGCTGCGCATCAGCCGGAGCGCTGCTTCGCGCACCGTCTTGATCGCGGCAATGCCGGCAAGGTTGAGCCCGGCTTCCGAGAGTGCAGCCGGCTCGGCGCCCATCACTTTGCCAAAGCCGCCCAGCTTCGCCAGGACCGCCTTCGCCAGCGGTTTCACATCGCCCTTCTGATAGGCGGCGAACAGCAGCATTTCGAGAAGCTCGTAATCCGGCAGCGTGTCCGGGCCGGCTGCCATCATCCGCTCGCGCAGCCGCTGGCGGTGGCCGAAATAATGCGGCCGCGCGCCGGCTTCGGCGAATTCGTTGCGGCCGCGCCGGGCACCGCCCTCGGGGTAGATCGCCGACCCGTCGGCGCCATCGGTGCCATCGGTGCCGTAGATCTCGCGGCACAGCGAGGCGACGCGGGCGCGATCGCCCGCCTCGAAAATCCATACGCGCCGGGTCGCGTCCCAATGGCCGCCGAGCCCCCGCGCCCGCGACGGAAAATCGGGGTGATAAGGAGAGCTGACTTCCAAACGGCCGTCCTGCTCGGTGATCGAGAGAGGCATCCAACGTCTGCATTCGGCACCGCGGAGGCACAATCTGGCACTAGGATCGTCAACAGATCGTCCGCAAAAGCGGTCGCCTTACAAGGCTCGTCCGGATCAGCGGCGCGCCCGGCGGGCGGCGAGGCGGGCCAGCGCCGCACCGGCCATCCGCGCGGGCTCGTCGCTGTCGAAGGCGCTGACAAACACATCGATGCCGCGGGCGATCGCCGCTTCGGCCGGCACTTCCTGCCAGTCGCGAATCAGCAATTTCTGCAGGCGGATCGCGCTCGGTCCGGCAGCGAGGATCGGCCGCACCAGACGCTCGACCGCGGCGTCGAGCTCGCCCGCGGGTGCCACCATATCGACGAGGCCCCAAGAAAGCGCTTCGGCCGCATCGATCGTCTCGCCGGTCAGCAGCAGCCGGCGCGCACGGCCTTCGCCGATCAGCCGCGGCAACAGCGCCGCTTCGACCACCGACGGGATGCCGATCGCGACCTCGGGCATGCCAAAGATCGAAGCTTCACTGGCGACGCGCAAATCGCAGGCGGCCGCGAGCTCGAGCCCGGCGCCCAATGCCGGACCCTCGATACGGGCGATGACCGGGACCGGCAGGTGGCGAAAGGCCGCGCAACAGCGGTGCACCAGCGTGATAAAGCGGCGCGCTGCGGCATGGTCGAGGGCCGCGATCTCGCCGACATCGGCGCCGCCGACAAAAGCGCGTCCGCCCGCCGCGGTCAGGATCGCCAGGCGCAGCTCGGGGTCGGCGGCGAGCCCGGCCATGCCCTCGACAATCTCGCCCAAGAGCGCCGAGTTGAGACTGTTCGCCTTTTTCCGGTTGTCGATCGTCAGGCGTGCGACCCTGCCTTGCGATCGCTCTTCACATTGGATCGAGAACCCCATTGGCAACCTCCCATCGACGGCTTCGCCCGATCCCGAGCGCGCCCTATCGAAGCTATGACGCTTTTTGCCGATGGTTCGTGCATAATGCGGTCGTTGCGAGCGAAAGGCGATCCCGTATGGATACGATCGAAGACCCGCGTCAGCTGCGTGAAATCTACGGCGCGCCAAGCGAGCGGGCGGTCAAAAAGCAGCTCAGCCGGCTCGAGCGCCACAGCCGCAACTTCATCGCGCTGTCGCCGTTTCTGGTGATCGCCTCGGCCGATCCGTCCGGCCGCTGCGACGCCTCGCCAAAGGGCGACACGCCGGGCTTTGTTCGGGTCGTTGACGACACGACGCTCTTGATCCCGGACCGGCTCGGCAACAACCGCGTCGATACGCTCGGCAATCTCTTGGAGCGGCCCGGCGTCGGGCTGATCTTTTTCGTGCCGGGCATTCCCGAGACGCTGCGCGTCAACGGAAAGGCCCGTGTGACGATGGACGCGGAGTTCCTCGAACCTTTCGCGGTCAACGGCAAGACACCGCGCAGCGCGATCCTGGTGTCGGTCGAAGAAGTCTATTTCCACTGCGGCAAGGCGCTGATCCGCTCTGATTTGTGGAACCCGCAAAAGCAGCTCAAGCGCGGCGACTTTCCGATGATCGGCCGGATCATCGCCGAGCAGGTGGGCGGTGTCGATCCCGCCGAGGCCGAGCGTCAGACCGCGGAAAACTACCGCACCCGGCTCTACTGAAGGGCGGCCCGAGACAGCGCTGCGTCGGCTTTTTGGAGCCTCCAGGGAGCCTTTCGGGCACGGTGCGAGCTGGCGGTCATCGCCGGCGCAGGATCGCCACGTGCCGACCCTCCGCGATGATCGGGGCGGTCAGGCTGAAATCATTGCACCAGCCGACAAACTCGAAGCGCCCGCTGAGCTCGACGAGACACAGGAACTCCTGTGGAAAGAACGCCTTGGCCGGGACCCGGCCTTCTATCTTCAGCCGGTTGCCGCAATCATCGACATCAAGGGTCAAGGTCTCGTTATAGGTCTGGGCGATCGGGTCGAGCGGCTCGGCGCGGTAGCGGGTCCGCACGCTGGTCCCGCCGCGGCGCCTTGTCCAGCTGCGGCGGTAATCGTGAAGCATCCGGAACCACACGACGCTGTCCAACAGATAGAGCGCGCCAGGCACCAGGAGATCGGCCATCCGGTCGAGGTGGTCGCGGAACTCGCGGTTGGAGCGGGTATAGAGCGAGCCCAGCATCACATAGGCGAGGTCGAAAGGGCCAAGGCTCCGGTCGAGATCGCGCATGTCCCCCTCGACAAGCACGGCATCGATCCCGCTGCGGGCGGCCTTGGCGCGGGCGAAGTCGAGCATCTGTGGGCTCAGATCGAGACCGCAGTAGCGATAGCCGCGGCGGTGCCATTCTTCGAGATGAGGTGCGGTGCCGGCGCCGATTTCGAAAACCCGGCGGACCAGCGTCCCTGAAAACCGGCCGATTGCAGCTTCGAAGAAATCGATCTCACGGCCCGGACGGCTGGGTGCCAGCGCGATTTCGTAGTAGCGCGGATAGCGATAGACCTCCATTGCGCCGCCGCTCAGACTCCGTCGCCCCCGACCGGTTCGGCCGCGGCCGGTCGACCGGGATCCGCCGCGGCGCTGTCAATTCGGGCGCGGGCGACAGCCTGGATATGCCGGCGCAAAACCGGCTCGGTGCCGAACAGGCGAGTGAGGTCGCGCGCCCCGAGGCTCAGCAGCTGGCAATAGCCGAGGGCCACGACATCGGCGTTGCGCCGGTCGCCGAGGAGGAGCGCCAGCTCGCCAAAGAATTCGCCGCTGCCGAGCCGCACCGGCGCCGGAGCGATGCGCACCTCGACCGCCCCAGACGAGATGAAATACATCGCATCGCCACGTTCGCCGCGGCGCACGATCACCTCGTCCGGAACCGCCAGCCTTGGGCGCAGCAGGCGGGCGACGGCGCGCCGGTTGCGCTCGTCGAGCGATGCGAACATCGGCACGCGGCCGACCAGCTCGCCGCGTTTGAGACCGAGATCGAGCTCGGTGCGTGTCTCGACCGTGCGGCGCCGCCCTCGCAGCTCGCGCTGCAGATCCTCGAACACATCCTGGTTGATGATCGATTCGGCATGCAGCCGTCGATAGCGTTCTTCTTCAAAGCGGGCGGCGGTGCGCGCCAGAAACTGCGATTCGAGGCGGCGCACATAGCTTGGATATTGCAGCTTCAAGGCCGCGATCGAGCGCTCGATTGCGGTCAGCCGCAGCGAGATTTGCCGGCCCATCACTGCGCCCGGACCGCTGCCGAACAGCGGGCCGATCTGCTCGCGGTTGAACGCGGCCAGGTTTTCCAAAACGAATCGGGCAGCCAGCTGGACCTCGAACCGGTCGGCGAGCTGGTGCGACAGCGGCCCGGCGATGCCGATGCGATGGTGCAGCGCCAGCGCCAGGCGAAAGCTCGGGCCATAGGCGCGCAGCCGTGCAGCAACCTGCTGGTAGCCTTCGATCCCCCGGCCTTGTGCCGCGTCGCGCAGGCGTGCGGTGTGGGCGAGCAGATTTGCCGCGACCCGCCGCGACACCGTGCGTCCCTCGAAATATTCGAGGCAAAATTCCTGCTCGCGATCGCTCAGCACGACGAGCGCTGCGCTCTCGCGGATCATACTCGGCAGCTGGGCGTTCTCTTCGGCGATGTCCGCCGGTTCACGCCGGCGCGAATCATACCCGGCGGTGATCTCGCCGACGATGTCCGGCGCGATCTGGTGGCGGCGCCCGACGGTCTCGATCTCCTCCCGGATCGACGCCAACGACAGCCCGATCACCCGTTCGCGCAACGCGATCTCCGCAGGCGGGGCATCGTTGAGCCGCAACAGCCGCATCAAAGGCCGCATCGTCGGTGCCGTCACCAAGAGCGTAAACAGCACAAAGCCAGTCGCCAGCACCCCGACAAACTGGCGGATCTCGATCGGCAGCGCCGGGTTCTCGGCCGCCGCCAGAGCGAGTGCCAGCGAGACCGCGCCGCGCATCCCGCCCCACAACATGAACAGCTTGTAATTGGCGCCGATCGGCTGCGCGATGCGGGCGAAGCTGAGCGCCGGCAGCAGGCCGTAAAGGGTCAATGCGCGTGCTGCCAGCGCCGCCGCGATCAGCGCCGCGAGCAGCGCCAGATCCTGCCAACTCGCCGCCACCAGCAGCTGCGGGGTGTGCATCGCCGCAAACAGAAAGATCAGCGAGCTGGCCCAGAACGCCAGCTGCTCCCAGGTGGCGACCAGGCTGTCAAAATTTGACGGGGCCAGCCGGCGCCTGCCCTCGGCGGCGACCGCCAGCGCCGCGGCGGCGACCGCGACCACCCCCGAAACGCCGAGGTAATGGTCGCAGACGATGTAGATCGCATACGCGAAACCGATCGTCATCGTCGCTTCGGCGAGCCGGTTCGAGCGCAGCACCGGCAGAAACAGGGCGGTGCTCCAGCCCGCGACGTAGCCGACGCCGAGACCGCCGCCGAACTGGCGCACAAAAGTGAGAATGCCGCCCCACGGGCTCGCCGGCCGATGCCCGGAGAGGATCGCCACCGCCAGCGAAAAAGCGGCGATCGCCGCCGCGTCGTTGAACAGGCTTTCGCCCTGAACCAGTGTCGACAACCGGCGGGGCGCTCCGATGTCGCGGAAGATGCCGACGACCGCGACCGGATCGGTGGTCGCGATGATGGCGCCGAGGATGATGCAGGCCAGAACGCCCACCGGCGCCAAGGGCCACAGCGCAAAACCGACGATCAGCGTGCAGACGACAACGCCGATGACCGCGAGCAGCAGCACCGGTGCAATCTCGTCGCCGAGTTGCCGGACATCGACGTTGAGCGCCGCCTCGAACAGCAGCGCGGGCAAAAAAATGTACAGGAGCGACTCGGCGCTGAGCCGCAAATCGCCGAGTGTAGCAATGATGTCGCGCACCGCCCCGCCACGCAAATACGCACCGGGAATATTGGTAGCGGCACCGATCGCGATCCCAACCAGCGCCAGCAGCACCGTGTATGGGATCGAAAACCGCTCGGCCAGCGGCAGCAAAAGGCTGATGAGCCCAAGAAGTGCCGTGACGGCAAAGACGGTCAGTACGGTTTCATGCATATGGGCTCGCAGCACCGACCCTAGCCTTGGCCGCCCGACCCGGCAAGATTGCGCCCGGGCGGGGCTGACGCTGCCGGCAGCGGCATTTGGCGCTGGCCATCCGGTGATCCGATTGGGTCATAATCACGCTCCGACCTCTGGGGTCGGATGGCGGAGGGATGCTCTCGCATGTGCACGCGGCGGACGGTTCTGCTGCTGGTGTTGCTGCTCGCGACCGCGGGGCTCGGCCAAGCGGCCGAGCCGCAATCGCAGCACTTTGCCAAAGCCCAGCTGACGATTATCACCACCGGAGGGCGGCACTGGTTTACCGTCGAACTTGCAGAGACCCCGGCGCAGATGGAGCAGGGCCTGATGTTCCGCCGCACCCTGGCCCCCGATGCCGGCATGCTGTTCGACTTCAAAGCGCCGACGATGGCGACGATGTGGATGCACAACACCCTGATCCCACTCGACATGCTGTTTGTCGATCAGCGCGGGCGGATCGTGAACATCGCGCAGCGCGCGGTGCCGGAATCGGACCAGACGATTGCCGCCGCGGCGCCGGTGCGGGCGGTGATCGAGTTGAATGGCGGGACCGCCGAGCGGCTCGGGATCAAACCCGGCGACCGCGTCCTCTATCCGATCTTTGGCGACGCCTCGTGAAGCTCCTGTCACTCGCAGCAAGCGTCAATAGCCGCGCGCCGGCGCGGGTGCCCCGGCGAATTGCCGCAGATCGCCCTGTTCGATTTCACGCAAGTTCCCGCAGCGTTCGCGGTTGTCAAAGGAGCAAAATGCGCTAGGCTGCTTGCAGCGCTGTCGATCGGCATGGTGACGCGATGCAGTCCGGCTATGGCGAAATCAAATCTCCTGATCGCCTTGTCGCCCAATTTTGGCTGGAATATTACAATATTTGGGGAAAATACTTTGCCGACCTGAACAAACGCGCGCATTGGCACGTGATTTTTATGGCTCAAACCAATGGGGAAACCGGGATTTCCAGCCGCGCCATCCACCGCACGCTTTACGGATCCTATGGAACGGACATCCGCACCTGCATCGAGCGGATCAAGGATTGCGCGGCAGAAGGCTTTGTCAGGGTGTTCGACGCTTCGAACCAGGAATGTGCGGCGTCTGCCGGCTGCCTCATCGGGCCTACGGACAAGCTGTGGGAAAGCTTTGAAGCGCATTGCCGCGACACCATTGACGCGCTCTGCGCGGTAGCCGGCGCGCCCGCCCTCCGGATGCAGACGTTCGGTGATGCTGCGGCGGTCTCCGAAATTTACCGGTTTTTTGTCGCCTGCGATCAAAAATGGCGCCAGATCAGCGAGCAGGTCGTTCGCAACAGCGGCCTGACCCCGGCGCATCTCGATGATGCGATGGATCATCTCGTGACCTATCAATATTGGGCGATCGTGATGCTGCTATGGTCGGCGAACCAGTTCGGCAGCGGGCAGGCCGCTCCCGCGGCGCTGGTTTTGGACGAGATCGTCAGCCGAATGTGGGACCGGCTGCGGCTTGGGCATCTGGCGGTCAGGGAGCGCGTCGGCAATCTGGTCCGTTGGGGATTTTTCGCTGAGGCGACGATCAGGAAGCACAAGGCAGTGTCGCTGACCCCGCACGCGGCCCGTGCGGTCAGCACCGGGCTGGCGGAAATCCGGCCGTGGCTCGCCGAGCTTCATGATCGGCTGGTGCCGCATCCCGTGGCGATGGCGCCGGCAAAACTGGCCTGAACCGGGGTATCGAGCCAAGCTCGGTCACCCGCCTTCTTCGGGATGGTCGGTTCGTGTGTCGGCTGATCGAATGCATGCACGCAGGCGCTGCTCGATAGTGTTCGCGGCGGCGATCCTCGGGATGGGGCTGCTGCCCGCCCGCGCCGATCCGCCGCCGCATGTGACCGACACCGCGCTTGCCGGCACTCTGGCGCAAGCCGAACGGCACCTCGGGCCATGCAATCCGCAGCTGCTGCCGATCCTGACCTCGCTCGCTCGCCTGCGGTTCGAAGCCGCCGATCTGGCGGGAGCGACGGCGCTGCGGCGACGCGCATTGAAGATCGCGATCACCGCCTACGGCAATCTCTCCATTCCAGCGGCGCAGGCGATAGCGGCGCTGGCTCATCTTTACGTCGGATTGCGGCGCTATCTCGATGCCGAGCCGCTGGCGCTCACCGCCGCCAATGTGCTGTCCGTCCGGCTCGGCACCGGTGCTGCGGCTCTTGCTCCGGTCTTGGCCGACCGGGCGCGGATCGCGCTCGCCCGCGGCGATCTCGGCAATGCCCGCCGCTGGGCCGAGACCGCGGCCGCGATCGACGACAAGACCGCCGGCGCGCCGCGCGGTGACCGGCTGCGCGTGCTCGGCGCCGTCCTGACCGCCGAACATCGCTTCACCGAGGCCGAACAGGTGCTGCGCCGGGCCGTCGCACTCGACCGCGCCGGAACCGACCCGTTGGGCACTGCGCGCAGTCTCGCACGGCTCGGCGAGGCGCTGCTGAAACAACAGCATTTTACCGAAGCGCTGCCGCCGATCGAGAAGGCGACGGCGATCGACGAGGCCCGGCTCGGCCCCACCCATCCACTGATCGCCGAGGATTTTCACGATCTCGGCTTGATCTATCTTGCGACCGGGCGCGCCGCCGATGGGGCGCTGGCGTTTCGGACGGCGATCGATCTACTCGAGCGCGGCGCCGGACCGGACACCCCGACTCTCGCCTATATCGAGCTCGATCTCGCACGCGCCGAGCACATGCTGGGCCATGAGCATCGATCGCAATCACTGTTCCATGCCGCCCGGCACATTCTGAACGCGGTCGAGGACGACCAGCGAGCGCGCGAGGGCAGCGCCTGATCGCCAGCTGAGCGGGATCGGGCGATCAATATCGCTGCCGGACGCGGGCCTCCCGTGCGGCTCCGACACCGTCGCCCGTTTCAGTTTGGCGCTCGCCGATCTACAGCGTTTGCCCCGGTCTGCAGTGGTTGCTCGACATAAGTGTTTGCCCGAGCTAGAGCTTCTGCACCGCGACCGGGGTGGTCGGCGCGGCGCCCGAGGCGTCCGAGCCGGGCGGCGGACCTCCGGCAAATGGTGGCGGACCCGGTGGCGCACCGTCTGCCGGCGGCATCCCTGCGACGGGTGGACCCGGCGGCTCTCCCGGTCTGATTTCGACATAGGATACGACGCGCCGCACGCCTGGCACGTTGCGGGCGAGATCGGTCGCGTGATCGAGTTCCGCCTGGCTGCGAGCCGAACCGATCAGGTAGACCGAATGATCGACGGTATCGACGTGATAGTTGACCGAGCGGATATTGCTGAAAACGAGGTCCGAGCGCACTTGCGTAGTGATCCATGCGTCCTGTGCCGAGCTCCACGCGCCTTCATACGGGGCGACCTCGATCTCGTTATAGACCGCCCGCACTCCGGGCACCTGGCTGGCGCTCTGAGCGGCCTCGGCCTTGAGCTGCGGGGTCGGGGCAATCCCGGTCAGCAGCGCCCGGCCCTGATAGACGGTCGCGGTGAAATCGGGCGGATATCCCGCGCTCGATGCGCCCCATGCGCTCTCGATCTTGTTCTTGATCGTGAAATCGTCGGCGGTGCCGTTGACACCACGTTCCTGATTGGCGGCATAGCCCGCCCCGCCGGCCGCGGCGAGCCCGCCGACGATCGCCACTGCGCAGCCGCCAAGACCGAACGGCAGGGCGAGACTGAGTGCGAGCAGTGACAAAGGGTGCAATCTCGACACCGATGACCCCCCGGCAAAGATGTCCAATCGGGAGTTTCCGACAAACCGGTACCGCATTCCAATTGTCGCGCGCATCGCCCTTTTCCGAGACCGGCGAAACTCCGACCACGGCTCCTCGATCGCCCCGGCGCCCCGTCGAATTCCCCGTGGGTCCAAGGAGTTGACGGTTTGCGGCCGCCCCGGGCGGTGGCTGCCAAGGCTCAGCTGTCGGCGCGCCAGGCATCACGCTGATGTCGCGGCAGCCGGTACGGCACCACCAGCATCAGATCGAATCGCAGCGTTGCCGTGGCGAATTGCGGATGCGCGGAGAGGAACGCCTCGGCTGCACGCGTGACCCGGCGCCGCTGGCGTGGCGGCAAGGCGGCAGCGGCCACAGCGAGCTCGCCGCGCGACTTGACCTCGATGATCGCAAGAACCCCGCGGCGTTGCGCGACAATGTCGAGCTCCCCTGCCGGACAGCGCCAGCCGCGGGCGACGATCCGCCAGCCATGCAGCCGCAGATGCCATACGCACAGCCATTCGGCCCGCTTGCCGCGGCGTTGCGCGCGCTGCCGCTGCACCACCCGCGAATGTCGCTGCTGCCTCATTCTTCCCTGCCGCGGATCGCCAACGCCCGGCGATAGAGCTCGGCACGGCCGAGGCCGGTCTCGGCCGCGAGCCGGGTGGCGGCGTCGCGGATCCCGAGCTCGGCGAGGGCGGCGCGCAGCCGGCGGTCGATCTCTTCGGGGTCGGGCAAGATCGGCTCGGGCGGTCCGACGACGATCACCATCTCGCCACGCGGCGGTCCGTTGGCGCGATAGTGGAGGGCGAGATCGACAAGCGGGCCGCGCCGAACCTCCTCATGCAGCTTGGTCAGCTCGCGGGCCACCGCCGCCTCCCGCGGCCCGAGGACATCGGCCATGTCGGCGAGGGTCGCCGCGAGCCGGGGTGCCGCCTCATAGCAGACAAGGCTGGTCTCCAGCGCGGTCCACCGCGCCAATGCCTGGCGCCGGGCGTTGCGCTGGCGCGGCAGAAACCCGGCAAACAGAAACGCCTGCGGCGGCAGTCCGGACAGGACCAGCGCGGTCAGCGCTGCCGATGCCCCGGGCACTGCTGTCACGGCCAGGCCCTCGGCGAACGCGGCGCGGACGAGCTTGTAGCCAGGGTCGCAGACGAGCGGTGTGCCGGCGTCGCTGACCAGCGCCACCCGCTCGCCGTGCCGCAGCGCTGCCAGCACCGCCGGCCGGATCCGTGCGGCATTGTGGTCGTGATAGCTTTCGAGCGGGGTGCGGATGCGGTAATGGCCGAGCAGCCGCCTGGTGACACGGGTGTCCTCGCAATAAATCCGATCGGCGCCCCGCAAGACCGAGAGCGCGCGCAACGTGATGTCGCCGAGATTGCCGATCGGCGTCGAGACCAGATACAGGCCCGGTGCCAGGTCCCTTGCCAGGTCCCCTGTCGCGCAACCGCCCGCGGTCGGGTCGCTGCCGCAAGCAGGCTCGGGCTCGCCCCGGTCGGGTTTACTCGCGGGCGGCCGGCCGCTAGGCTCGCCGCCTCCGCCGCTGCTGCTCGAGGTCGCCTTTGCCGCGCTGGTGTCTCCCCCGGTTCGCCTCACCCGTGCTCGTCCTCGTCGCTTGGGCGCTGGCCTCTTGCGTGCCGCCGCCAATCGTACCGGCGCCGCTCGCCACCGCGCAACCGCCCAGTCAGCCACTGCCTGCGCCAGCGCCGCCTCCAGCGCCGCCGCCACCCATGGTCCCGACGGGGCCGGCCAAGGTTGCGCTGCTGGTGCCGCTGTCGGGACCCAACGCCGCTCTTGGGCAAGCCATTCTGAACGCCGCTCAGCTGGCGCTGTTCGAAACCGGCGGCGATCAGCTGACATTGGTTCCCCGCGACACCAAGGGCACCTCTTCCGGGGCCGCGGCTGCTGCGCATGCCGCGATCGGCGACGGGGTCGGGCTGATCCTGGGCCCTCTGTTGGCGAGCGAGGTCGAAGCGGTCAAGCCGATCGCCGATGACGCCAACCTCAATGTCATCGCGTTCTCGACGGTGACCGATCTCGCCGGCGGCGGCACCTTCCTGATGGGATTTCTGCCGCGTCAGGAGGTGGTGCGCGAGGTTGCTTACGCCCACCAGCGCGGGATCGGCCGGTTTGCCGCACTGGTCCCGGAAACGCCCTACGGCCATCTGATGGCCGACGCGCTGCGCGACGCCGCGTCGTCGAGTGGAGCGACGGTGACCCGGGTCGCGTTTTACGACGCGCGCTCTGGTGATCCGTCGGCGGCGATCGCACGCCTGCTGCCCGCGGGCACGGCGGGCTCCCCGGCGCCCGATCCCGCGCTGTCGGGAAGCGGGACCGCTGCCGCGCCGGCGGTGACCCCCGATTTCGACGCGCTGCTGCTGCCCGAGGGCGGCGATCAGCTGACCGCACTCGCGCGCAAGCTCGTCGCCGCCGGCCTCGACACCAAGGCGACACGGCTGCTCGGCAGCGGTTTGTGGGACGTGCCCGACATCGCCGACGAGCCGGCGCTTCTCGGCGGCTGGTTCGCCACCTCGCCGCCCGATGCGCGGCGCGAGTTCGAGCGGCGCTACCGCGCGACCTACGGTCGTGACCCGCCGCGGCTCGCCTCGCTCGGCTATGACGCCGCGGCACTCGCCGCTGTGCTGGCGCGCGGCCAAGGCGGCCCGCCTTTCTCGCGCGCGGCGATCCTCAACCCGAACGGGTTCACCGGGGTGGACGGGCTGTTCCGCTTCACCCCGGACGGTCTGGTGCAGCGCTCGCTGGCCGTTCTCGAGGTCGAGCCGCAGGGCAACATCGTTGTCAGCCCGGCCGTGTCGAGCTTTCAGGACCTCGGCTATTGAATCGCCCTCCCGCTTTGCTCCTCGGGCGTTGTTGACACGTCGTCGCGCGCAGGATACACGTGGAGACGTGAAAAATATCACAGTAGCACTGGACGACGAGACCTATCGGCGTGCGCGCATGATCGCGGCACAGCGCGATACCTCGGTCTCGGCATTGGTCAGAAACTTCCTGTGCGAACTGGGCTCCGGCGAAAATGAAATCGAGCGGCTGAAGCGTGAAGAACGAGCGCTCCGCGAACAGATCACGGCCTTTGATGCCTCGGACCGCTTGCCGCGTGATGAGATTCATGACCGCAAATCATGAACCCGCCGCATTTTCTGGACACCAACATCCTTCTCTACTCGATTTCGCGAAATCCGGCGGAAATGACCAAGCGCGCGCGCGCGATCGAATTGCTGGAGGACGATAACGGTGCACTCTCGGTGCAGGTTTTGCAGGAGTTCTACGTTCAGGCGACCCGGCTCAGTCGGGCTGCCCGGATTTCTCATGAGATCGCGGTTCGTCTGATCAGAACTTGGAGCCGTTTCCGAATCCAGGAGATGACGCTGTCGCTATTGAGCGGCGCGTTGGAAATCAAGATGATATCCGGATTTTCTTATTGGGATAGTGCAATTGTCGCGGCAGCGCGCGCCCTTGGCTGCCGGGTGCTCTATTCCGAAGATATGACGCATGGACAGGTCGTCGAAGGGGTCACGATTATCAATCCATTCCGGTAGGGCAATTCCGCAGAAGACGGCAGGAGGCATGATCATGGGTGATTTCGCGCTGGGTCAGCCGGTGCCGCGCTTCGAGGACCCGCGGCTGCTGCGCGGCGGCGGACGGTATGTCGACGACATGGTGCTGCCGCGCATGGTTTTCGGCCATGTGCTGCGCTCGCCCCATGCCCATGCCCGGATCCGCGCCATCGAGACGCAGGCGGCCAGAGCAGCAGCGGGCGTGCTGGCGGTGCTGACTGGCGCCGATTGGGAGGCGTCGGGCTGGGGCGATCTGCCGAGCCCGCGCGGGCTCTCCCTGCGCGACGGCTCGGCCGCGTTTCGCCCGCGCTTTCCAGCACTGGTCAAGGACCGGGTCCGCTGGGTCGGCGATTACGTCGCCTTTGTCGTCGCCCTGACGAAGGAGGAGGCGATCGACGCGGCCGAATTGATCGAGGTCGATTACGAGCCTCTCCCGGCGATCGTTTCGACAGGAGGTGCGGTCGAGCCCGGCGCGCCTGCGGTCTGGGAGGAAAACCCCGGCAATGTCGCCTTCTTTCACACCGAGGGCGATGCGGCGGCGACCGAGACTGCTTTCGCTCGCGCCGCGCACATCGTCCGCCGCCGTTTTGTGATCAACCGGGTGACCGCGGCCAGCATGGAGCCGCGCGGTGCGATCGGCGAATACAACCCGGCCGAGGATCGCTGGACGATCTACACGACGTTGCAGCGCACCCACGGCTACCGCGCGGAGCTGGCGCGCCAGGTGCTGAAGGTTTCCGAGAGCCGGGTACGCGTCGTCGCCGGCGACATCGGCGGCAGCTTTGGCATGAAATCGGCGATTTACAACGAGGTGGCGCTGGTCCTCCTGGCGGCCAAGACGGTCGGCCGCCCGGTCAAATGGACCAGTACCCGCTCGGAGGCGTTCATGGGCGACGCCCAGGCGCGCGACAACGTCACCGAGGCGGCGCTGGCGCTCGATCACGACGGCCGGTTCCTCGCGCTCAAAGTCGAGACGATCGCCGCGGTCGGCGCCTACCCGCAGGCCGGCTCCAACGCCTTTGTCGCCAATCTCGGGACGCTCGCCGGCGTCTACCGCACCCCTGCGGTGCGCGCCGAGGTGACGGCAGTCTACACCAACACCAACCCGGTGCGCGCCTATCGCGGCAATGGCCGGCCCGAGGCCGCTTATGTGATCGAGCGCATCGTTGACGAGGCGGCGGCCGACCTCGGCATCGACCGGCTCGAATTGCGCCGCCGCAACATGATCCCGCCCGAGGCGATGCCGTTCAAATCGGGGCTCACCTTCACCTATGATTGCGGTGAGTTCGAAAAGAACCTCGACATGGCGCTGCAGCTCGCCCACGCCGGCACCTTCGAGGAGCGCCGCGCCGAGGCACGCGGGCGCGGCAAATTGCGTGGCTTCGGCCTCTCCAACACGATCGAGCGAGCCGCCGCCGGCGGGTTCGAGGCGGCTGAGATCCGCTTCGACCGCGGCGGCACGGTGACTCTGGTGTCGGGCTCGATCACCCAAGGCCAAGGACACGAAACCGTCTACAAGCAACTGCTGTGCGACCGGCTGGGAATCGATCCGGCCCAGGTGCATTACGTCCAGGGCGACACCGACAAGGTGGCAAACGGCGAAGGCACCGGCGGCTCACGCTCGGCGGCACTCGGCGGCTCGGCAGTCTATCTCGCGACCGAAAAGGTCGTCACCAAAGCAAAGGTGATCGCCGCGCACCTGCTCGGCACCAAGCCCGAGGAGGTGGCTTTTGACGACGGGCTGTTCACTGCGCCGCGTTCGAACCGCACGTTGAATATCAGCGAGATTGCGGTCGAGTCCTTCAACCCGCCGAGCCTGCCCGATGATATGGAGCCCGGGCTGATCGCGGGCGCCGCCTTTACTTCGAAGCAGCAGAATTTCCCGAACGGCGTCCATATCTGCGAATTGGAGATCGACCGCGAAACCGGGCTGGTGGAGATCCTGCGCTACAGCGTCGTCGACGACGTCGGCACGGTTCTCAACCCACTGCTGCTGGAGGGCCAGATCTGCGGCGGCATTGTCCAGGGGGTGGGCCAGGTGCTGATGGAGGACATTCGTTTCGACCCGGCATCGGGTCAGCTCCTGAGCGGCTCGTTTATGGATTACGCGATGCCGCGGGCGGGGGATCTGTCGGCGATCCATTGCGACAGCAACCCGGTGCCGACGAAGACCAATCCGCTCGGTGTCAAGGGTGCCGGCGAAGCGGGCAATGTCGGTGCGCTGCCTGCGGTCGGCAACGCGCTGATCGACGCGCTCTCGCCGCTCGGCATCCGCCATCTCGAAATGCCGGCCACCCCCGAGCGCCTGTGGCGCGCGATCCAGCGGGCTGAGGTCGCCCCGCCTTCAGGCGGCCATGTGGTCTAGCTGCGGCGCCACGGGACGCCGTCTCGATCCCACACGGAGCACCGAGCCATGACGAGCCGATTTTTCTGGGTGCTCGCAGCAGCGATGTTTGCGCTGCTCGCCGCTTCTGCGGCGGTAATCGCCGCCGATCCGGGCAGCACGACACCCGCTGCGCCGGCCAGCGGCATCTGGACGGTTCAAGGACGCGAGCTTCCCGGCCGGGGATGCGGTCATTGGCTCGTCCGCTTGACCAAGCGGAATGGCGCCTTGTCCGGTGTGGTCTCGCTCGCGCGATCGAGCGTCCCGATCGAGAATTTGGCGTTGCGGCCAGATGGCAGCTTCTCCGGGGCTACGCGCGCCGGCGTGAGCGGATCGACCTACGCTCGCCCTTACAAAGTCACCGGTAAATTCTCCGGCAACACCGTTTATGTGACTCTCGAAACCAATCGTTGCCCGCTTCGCCACGGCGCGGCCATTCGACATGCCGGCGGCTAGTAAACCTGGTGCGATTGGCCTCGCGGCAACGGTCCGTGACGGCTGCGGTCCGAGGAGCCGGGCCGAGATGCCCGACACACCGATATTGTCGCGTCCGATCCCATCAAGCGGCGAGATGCTGCCGGTCATCGGCCTCGGCACCTGGCCGGTCTTCGATGTCGGCCCCGCCGAGGCGGAGCGGCAGCCATTGCGCGACACGCTGCGCCGCTTGCTCCACGCCGGTGGGCGAATGATCGACAGCTCGCCGATGTACGGACGCGCCGAAGCCGTCGCCGGCGATCTGCTCGCCGATCTCGACGCGCGCCCGAGAGCGTTCATCGCGACCAAGGTGTGGATCTCGGGCCGCGACCAGGGGGTTGCCCAGATGCAGCGCTCGGCCGGCCTGTTGCGCAGCGCGGTGATCGATCTGATGCAGATCCACAATCTCGTCGATTGGCGCACCCATCTGGCGACGCTGCAGCGGATGAAACAAGAGGGCAGCATCCGCTACATCGGCATCACCCATTACACCGATCGCGCGCTTCCGGACCTGGCTCATATCCTGGACAGCGAGCCGGGCATCGATTTCGTGCAATGCGGCTACTCGGTGGCCGCGCGGGCGGCCGAGCGCGAGTTGCTGCCGGTCGCCGCGGCGCGCGGGGTTGCGGTTATCGTCAACCAGCCGCTCGGCCAGGGCCGGCTGCTGCGCCGGCTGCGCGGCAAGCCCCTGCCGGATTGGGCGCGGGAATTCGGGTGCGCGAGCTGGGCGCAATGGCTGCTCAAATACGTGCTGGCCGAGCCGGCGGTGACCTGCGTGATCCCGGCGACGCTCAATCCCGAGCATATGGCCGACAACCTCGCCGCCGGCTTTGGTCGGCTTCCCGACGGGGCGCAGCGGCAGCAGATGCGGACATTGTGGGATGCATCCTGACGGCAGATCGCCGGCAGACCCGCGTCCGGTCCGGGGAAAGCGCCCTGCCGCTCATATCTGGCGGGCCGTGATCCGGTAGCGGAACGAGCCCGGCTCGAGCCAATCGGGCTCGCCATCGGCCGTGACCGCATAGGGATACATCAGAAAATCGAGCGCATGCGGTGCTCCGGGCGGGGTGAAATCGCGGGCGCTGCTGAACCCGATCCAGTTCATCTCCCAATAGCCGAAGAGCCGCTGGCGCAAGGCCATGACCGGCGGCGCGTCGAGCGGCAGCTTGGCTTCGAGCACGACCTTGCGCACATCGGCCGGATCGACCGGCACCCAGCCTTGCGGGTCGAGATACACCTCCGCCCGGCAATGCTGTGCCTTGGTCTCGTCGCCGGTATGGCCGAGGCAGGCGAATTGGCGGGAGGCGGCGACGCGGATGCCGTAGACCTCGCGTGCCGGGATGCCGGCGGCGCGGCATAGCCCGACCATCAGGCTGCTGATGTCGGCGCATTTGCCGCCGAGATAGCCGCTGCGCAGCATCGCCGCGATATTGCCGAGCCCGCAGCCGCGGGTCGCGGCGTCGCGGAACGTGTTGTCGACGATCCAGTCATAGATCGCCTTCGCCCGCTCGTGCGGTGCAGTCTTGCCGGCGACGATCTTGTCGGCGGTGGTGCGCACGATGCCGTCGGTCGGCATGTTCACGGTCGGCCTCAGATAGAACGCCTGCTCGGCCGGCGAGGCCGGGTCGGGCTGGTTCGAACGATCCCGCGTCTCGACGGTCTGGACGACGCGCACCTGCCGCACGCTCGCGCCGGGCTTCCACTTCAAGCGGAGGATCCGGGCCCCGTAAACCGGGTCATCGACCAGCTCGGCCTCCTCGGCGGTACCCTGCCAGCCAAGCGACAGCGCCCGCTGATACGACCGTCGGCTCTGCCCGATCGGCAGCCACAGCGACGCCGGTGCCGCGGTCAGCGTGACCTCGGTCGTCAGCTCGAAGCGCCGCCAGCCGCTCACGGGGTCCTCGGCTGCGGCGGCGGGAATAAGCCGGCTGGCGGCGGCGAGCACCGGCGTCATTGCGGCGCCCGCGAGCAGACAGCGGCGATCCATCATGAATTCCTCCACGCTCCTATGGTGCGCGTGCGCGGCCGCAACATCGGCCCGCACCGCTGCCGCCTGTCAACCGGATTTCCTGCGCGCGCGATCGCGCGTCGCCTGACGGCCCGACATACAGGGGTGGCTCCCCGGTGGTGCTGTTACGGCCGGGCTTGCCGGGCTCGCGCGGATGCGGCGTAATCCCGGGCGAAAACGGCGCAGCAAAGGGAGGCGGGCGTGAGTATTTCATCGGAAAAGCCGGGTGGGGCAGCCGGCAACGAGATCGACCGGCCGGTGCCGAGCGCGCCGTCGAACCGGGTCTGGGGCAGCGATGCGATCGCCGCGGCGATCCGCGCGCTCGACATCCCATATATCGCGCTCAACCCCGGATCGAGCTATCGCGGGCTGCATGACAGCCTTGTCAACCATCTCGGCAACAGCCGGCCGCGCATGTTGTTGTGCCTGCACGAGGAGAGTGCCGTGGCGCTGGCGCATGGCTGGGCCAAGGTCACCGGCCGTCCGATGCTGGCCATCGTCCACGCCAATGTCGGGCTGATGCATGCGACGATGGCGATCTTCAACGCCTGGTGCGACCGCGCGCCGGTCATCGTGCTGGGCGCCACCGGGGCGCTCGACGCGACCCGGCGCCGGCCGTGGATCGAGTGGATCCACACCGCCCGCGACCAGGGGGCGCTGATCCGCAACTTTATCAAATGGGACGACCAGCCCTCCTCGATCGGGGCGGCGCAGGAGGCGGTTTTGCGCGCCAACATGATTGCCCAGACCGCGCCGCGCGGGCCGGTCTATCTGAATTTCGACCTCGCCTTGCAGGAGGACGAGATCGACACCGTGCCGGCGATGCCGGACATCGCCCGCTTCGCGCC
>JBOHME010000013.1:0-56394 GCA_050729795.1 Allostellaceae bacterium
GACAAAGATCGCGTAACCTTGCCGGCCGGCCGAAATAAAGGTGTCTTCCCGATTGGCTGCGATCCGAACCGGTGGGTGCGGCCGGTGGAACGGTTTCGGCACGATGCTTACGTTTTCGTAATTGTAGTATTTGCCGGCGAAGGAGAATTTTTCCTCGGTCCAGGCACGTTTGACCACCTCTAGCACTTCGGCAAACCGTTCCGGGCTCTCGCCATAGGGGATGCCGTAGGCCTCGTAGGCGCGCGGGAAGCCGCTGCGCCCGACGCCAAACAAGAGCCGGCCGCGGCTGATCTGATCGACTGTGGCGGCGTCTTCGGCAAGCCGCAGCGGCTGGCACAACGGCAGCACCTGGACACCGGTGCCGATCTTGATGTTTTTGGTGCGTGACGCGATGGCGCTGGCGATCGTCATCGGCACCGCACACACCGAGCGGTCGGGCGCCATGTGGATTTCCGGCAGCCAGATCGCATCGAGACCCCAGCGCTCGGCGGCGTCGACCTGCTCGAACGCGGTGGTGAACGCCTCGGCTTCGGTCTGCCCCGGACGCCGCTGAAACTCGTGGAACACGCCGAATTCGAATGCCATCTTATTTGCTCCTGTTGACGAGCCGACCCGGAAACCTTTTTACATTAGCACGTCGATCGTCATTCCCGCTTTCGCGCGCAGAAGCGGGAACCCGGGGTGCGCCAAAGGTCCGGACGGTCTCCCTGGACCCCCGCTTGCGCGGGGGCGACGAAAACAAATAGGACTACGTAGGTCATTTCGGATCGGCTTCCGAACTGTCACTTGCCGGCGAGGGCCAGCGCCGCCGGTGCATCGGCAAACAGCGGCATGATTTCGCGGGCAAAGCGGCGGATGTTCTCGCGCGAGCCGCCAAAATTGATGATCACGTACTCGACCCCGCCGGCGCGCAACGCTTCGAGCTTGGCGATGATCTCATCGGCGGTGCCGAACAAGGCGCTTTCGGCGCTGACGTGGCGCGCCTCTTTTTCGTCATCGAGGATGTAACGGCTGCGGGTTTCGCCGTCGCGCCGTCGGGCTAGCGCGTTGACCCGCATGTGACCCTGATAGCGGCGCTCGATTGCGGCCTCCTTGTCGGCGGCGTTCTTGGCGAAATGGACGGCACGCGCGACCGCGACTTCCATCGCGTTGAAATGCCGACCGCGCGCCTCGACCTCATCCCTGAACTGGGCCAGCTGGTCGAGGATCTCTGCGGCGAGCGAATGCTGCCCCAACAGCATGTTGTAGCCGCGCTCGGCCACCTGGCGGACCGAATTGCGGCTGCCGGCTCCCATCCAGAACGGCGGATGCGGCTTTTGCGCGGTTGGCGGCTCGACCACGATCTCGTCGAATTGCCAATATTTTCCGTCGTGTGAGAACGGCGTCTCGCTGACAAAGGCTTTGGTCATGACCTCGAGCGACTCTTCGAAGCGCGCGTCGGCCTCCTCCATCGGGGTGCAAAAGCCGGCGAACTCGTTCCAGCGATAGCCCTTGCCGACGCCAAAATCGAGCCGGCCGCCCGAGAGCAGATCGAGTGTTGCAGCCTGTTCGGCCAGCAAGACCGGGTTGTGCCACGGCAGCACCAGCACCGCGGTGCCGAGGCGCAAATGTCGGGTGCGGGCGCCGAGCCAGGTCAACAGGTTGAGGCTGGCCGAAACCTGGCCAAAGCCGGTAAAGTGGTGCTCAACGAGAAAGGTGCTGTAATAGCCGAGCGCCTCGGCTTCGACATTGTTGTCGATAAAGTCACGAAAACCCTGACTGCTGTCGGTATCGGGACCGGCGCGCCGCGCCTGAGCGCTGCCGAACAAGCCGAACTTCATTCCCTGGCTCCCAATCTGATTGTCGGCAATAACGTTGGCGCGCGCGCGATCGAAGCAGCGCTCACTGCAGCCGCGGCATTACTGTTTCGCACAGCAGCTGCAGCGAGCGGGTCATCGCCGCGGGCGCGATCCGCGCTCCGAAATTCAATTCGGCGAGAATCCCGTTGAGCCCCAGCACCTCGTGCAGCTGAAGCAACCGGTCGGCGACCCGCTCCGGGCTGCCGATGATGACCTTGTCGCGCTGCACCTCCTCGTAGGAGATCGTGCGGATCGTCGCCGCCTCTGCCGCGCGCCGCCGGTTTGGCGCGTTTTCGAGCCGCGTGCTCAAAGTCCGGTACCCGCTCATGATGCTCTCTTCGGCCTGGTCGAAGGCTTCGCGGTCGCTGTCGGCGATATGCAGAGTGAGCCGCAGATAGACTTCCCCCTCCCCTGGATGGCCGGCCGCCTTGTAGGCCTGGCGGTAGGCGGCGAGATCAGGGGCGAGACCGGAGAGCGAGCCGCTGCGCACCGCGACAAAGATCGGGTAGCCGGCTTCGCCCAATGACGGAAATGTCTCCTCGCTGGCGGCGGCGACGCGGATCGGCGGCAGCGGCTTCTGGAACGGCTGCGGCACGGCGCTGGCGTTGTCGAAACGCCAGTATTTGCCCTCGTAAGAAAACCGTTCGTGGGTCCAGGCGCGCTTGACGATTTCGAGGGTTTCGAGAAACCGCTCGCGGCTCTCCGAATAGGGGATCCCATAAGCCATGTAGCTGCGCGGGTTGCCGCTGCGCCCGACCCCGAAGATCAGCCGCCCGTTGGAAATCTGGTCGACCGTCGCGGTCTCCTCGGCGAGCCGCAGCGGGTGGCACAGCGGCAGGACCTGCACGCCGGTGCCGATCTTGATGCGCTTGGTGCGCGCCGCAATGGCACTCGCGACCGTCATCGGCGCGCTCATCACCGAGCGGCGCGCCTGCTGATGGATCTCGGCGAGCCAGATCGCATCGAGCCCCCACCGGTCGGCGGCCTCGATCTGATCGAGCGCCGCCGCGAACGCCGCTGCTTGGGTCTGATCCGGCCGGCAGTGGAATTCATGGTAGACGCCGACTTCCATGGCCGCTCTCCTGTACCCCGTCGGGTAGCCCGCTGATATGACGCTACTTTCGTTCGCTTCATCAAGCAAATACCGATTTCCGATCATGCCCATGCTGCATCGGCATGATCGCTCGCATGCCGACAGTGCTGCCCGGCGCACAAACCACAGGCGCGCCAAGCCAGCCGGGCGCGACCCGCGAGAGCAGAATTCCGATTGACCATCGCCCGTCACGGTGGGCGGAATCGGCGGCGATATGGAATTGCGCAGCCTGCACTACTTTGTCCGCATCGCCGAGCTCGGCAGCATCACCCGCGCCTCCGCGCATCTGCAGATCGCCCAGCCGGCTCTGACCCGGCACGTGCAGCGTCTCGAGGACGAGCTCGACGCGGCACTCTTTACCCGCGCCAATCGCGGGGTCCGGCTGACCGAGGCCGGCCAGAAGCTGCTCGACAGCGCACAGCGCATCCTGCGCGATGTGGAGCGCGCGGGTGACGAGATCCGCGCCCACAAGGCGCACCCCTCCGGCAAGATCATCCTCGGCGTGACCCCGACCCTGTGCCCGGTCGTGGTGCCCGAGCTATTCGCCCGGATGCAGCGCCACTATCCGTTGATCGAGCTCAAGGTGGTCCATGCCGGAATGATCCGGCTCGAGGAATTTCTGATCGACGGCCGGGTCGATCTGGCATTGATGTCGGAAATCTCGCGCAGCCGGCTGATCCTTTCGATAAAGCTCGCCGAAGAGGAAATGGTGCTGCTGACCCGGCCCGGGGCGCGGCCGCCGGGTGTGGTTTCGGCCGAGGAGTTGAGCCGGACGCCGCTCATTCTCGGCGACGGGCTGCGCGCGGCACTCGACGGGCTGCTCGCCGGGCGCGGCATCGCGCTGCGCGTGGACACCGAATTAAACGACCATGAAACCATCCGACTGATGGTGCAGCAGGGGGTCGGCGCGTCCATCCTGCCGCACTCCTCGGTCCACCGCGAATGTGCCCACGGTCTGGCGCAGGCGCATCACATCACCGCGGACGGCATCTTTCGCACCTTGGCGCTCGGCGTTGCGGCGAGCCGCAGCCCGTCGGCGGCACGGCAAGCCCTGGCCGAAGTGGTCGGCGAGGTGCTGCACGAAATCGAAGCGGAGGGCCGGCTTTCCCCGCGGGTCGCGCCGCCGGCCGCGTCACGCGCGATCGAGGCATTCGGAGATCGGCGGGCCGAGGTCGAAACCTGAAGACAATACGAAGAAGCTTGAAGACAACACGAAGGAGAACGCCATGCAGATCGTCGATTCTCAGATCCATCTGTGGGAAAACGCGCGGATGTCGCCGCAGCACCGGCAGATCCCGACCTACAATGTCGATGACGCGCTGAAGGAGATGGCCGAGGCCGGGGTCGATGCGGCGGTGATCCATCCGCCCAGCACGTTGGGTGAGGGGCCGAACGCGCAGGCGGTCGCGGCGGTCAATGCCTATCCGAGCAAATTCTGCATCCTCGGCAATTTCGACCTGCAGGCCCAGAACCGCGAGGAGATCGTCAGGAATTGGCGGCAGCGGCCAGGCATGCTCGGTTTCCGCTTTACCTTCAACCAGCCGCACCAGGCGAGCTGGTGGTCGGATGGCTCGCTCGACTGGTTCTGGACGGCCGGCGAGCGCGAGAAACTGCCGGTCGGGCTGATGGCCGGCGGGCATCTGGCCGAACTCGGCCGGATTGCCGAACGCCATCCCGGGCTCAAACTGCATATCGACCATCACGGCCGCGGCGGCGGTGCGGGAGGCGGAAAGGACGACGCCGCCTTCGCCAATCTCGGCGATATGACCGCGCTCGCCAAACTGCCGAATGTCGCGGTCAAATTGTCGGGCGCGCCCTCTTATTCGAGCGAGCCCTACCCCTACCGCAACATCCACCAATACATCCGCCGGATCGTCGATGCGTTCGGCCCAGAGCGCTGCTTCTGGGGCACCGACATCACCCGCATGCCGTGCTCCTATCGGCAATGCGTGACGATGTTCACCGAGGAATTGCCGTGGCTCCAGGGTCGCGATAAGGAATTGGTGATGGGCGACGCGATCTGCCAATGGCTCGGTTGGCAGCGCGCGGCCTGAGCGTCAACGCCGCGCAGCCGGCTTTGCCGCGACATGCCCAGCAGGGAGGACCGATTATGAGCGAGACCGGCAAAGCCGCGATTGTCACTGGCGCAGCGGGCGGCATCGGCCGGGTGTTTGTTCGCACCCTGCTGGCGGCAGGCATCGGCGTCACCGCGACCGATCGCGACGAGGGGCCGCTTGCGGCGCTCGCCGCGGCCGCGCGCGGTGATGGACATGCCGCCGAGCTGTTGACGTTCCGCTGCGATCTCGCGACTGACGGGGCGGCCGAGGCGATCGCCGACGCCGCGCGCGCCCGTTTCGGCCGGGTCGATATCCTCGTCAACAACGCCGGGATCGGCCCGGGTGCCGTCCGGCCCGACAGCTGGCAGCGCCCGCTCCAATTCTGGGAGATCACGCCCGAAATCTGGCGCCGCTTTGTCGCGGTCCATACCGCGGCGCCGCTGGCGCTGGCCAATGCGGTCGTGCACGACATGATTGCTCGCCGATGGGGCCGCATCGTCAACGTCACGACCAGCCTCGGCACGATGCTCGCCGCCGGCATGCCGAGCTATGGCCCGTCGAAGGCAGCGCTCGAAGCGCTGAGCGCGATCATGGCCAAGGACCTCGCCGGCACCGGGATCACGGTCAATGTGCTGGTGCCGGGCGGTGTCACCAACACGCCGATGATCTCCGACGAGGCAGGGTTCGAGCGCGCCCGGCTGATCCAGCCCGAGGTGATGGGGCCGCCGCTCGCCTGGCTCGTCTCCGAGGCGGCGCAAAACGTGACCGGCCGGCGGTTTCTCGCAATCCACTGGAATGCCGCATTGCCGCCGGCCGAAGCGGGGGCGAAATGCGGCGCGCCGGTCGCGTGGAGCGACATCGCCACGCCGCCGATCACCCCGCTTCGCAAATGACGCCGGCGCCGACGGGGACGTGGCTGCCGGACTATCCGCCGAGCGGTACCGGGCCATAGGGCTGGGTGATCAGCTCCATCAAATGGCCGTTCGGATCGTCGAAATAGACGCCGCGGCCACCATAGAGGTGGTTGATCTCGCCCGGCCGCTCGCGGCGGAAATTCGCGTAATGCGTGACCCCAGCGGTGCGGATGCGGGCCAGCGCCGCGTCGAACTCGGCTTCGCTGATCAAGAAGGCGTAGTGCTGCGGCCGGAAGCCCTCGGCCTCGGAAAAGTCGAGAGTGACCCCGTTGCCGGTTTTGACCGGGACAAAATGACCCCATTGCGGCCCCGCTTCGAGGTCCAGAATATCGGCGAGAAACTTCGCCGACGCCCATTTGTCCTTCGCCGGGATGATCGTGTGGTTCAGCGCGACGCTCATCTCTTTTCTCCTGTGCCTGCCCGACACCATATAGGTGCCCGTCCCGCGCGTAGCTAAGTCCCGCGGAGCGCCTACGCCGAGCGAGGCGCCAGATCATGTTGCCTCACCCGCGGAACGCAGGATGTAGACCGACGGGCAGCAAGATCGCAGATCGGAGTTTAGGTCAAATTTACCCGTGCTCCATTCAGCTCCAGCTAACGCTTCTCGATAGGGGGTGGGACATAAGTGTTGGCCTCGACCGTTCCCTTCGGGCCGTAGACGCGGAGCATTATGTTGAATGCGCCGCGCGGTATCGGCAGCCAATTTGCCATCGGCACGCCCGCCGGCAGCTGCCGGGCCATGTAAACCGACACCGAGCCGTCCTTGTTAGCCTGCAGCCCTGGCGTGTAGCGGGCGACCGCGTATTTGTGGACGGGGTTAGGGACGAGCTCAATCGCCTCCGGGGTATACGCGGTCAGGGACCAGAAGCGCGTTGCCTCGGGCTGCTGTCCCGGCGGAAAGGTCAGGAAATACCCCCGCGGGCTACTCCCGTTGAGCGGGTTGCCGTTGGCATCCTTGAATACATGATAATAGGCCGCCGCTGTTCTGTTGTTGGCGTACTGGATGAATTCGGTGATTGACGACCGTTCCACGACCTGGTTGCCCCAGGCACCGATATTGGTGAAATGGATCCAGTTTGTCGGGGTAGGCGTCCAGTCCGTATGCGTAAAGTAGCTGTCCAGGATCAACTCATGAGCTGCCTGAGCGCCGGCACTGAACTCGGACCTGTTGGCATTCCGGTTGGCGAACAAGCTGTCAAACCGGTTTGATAGCGCCTCTTCGTACGGAGACAAGGTCGGAGTATGGTCAGATGCTACTGCCCTTTGAAGCTGCCGGAGAAAGGCGATCGGGTCGCGCGCGATAAGATTATCGGCTGTCGTCTTGAAGGGCACGGAGAAGACGATCTCTGGCACGATCTTAGTCGCGCCGCCACGGGGATTTTTGAGATAGTCGGTAAGGGTCTGAGCCTTGAGCAACCTGCGGAATGCGTCGGCTTGTTTGATCTGGTTCTCATTATTTGGAGAGAATTTGTCTGCCCTGAAGATCAAAGCCGAAAAGTTGACAGGCAACAGGATGGAAGTGACGCCTTTGGGGAGCGTGCCGGTAAATCCCCCTGGTCCGATCAGGGCATAGCTCCCGGGCGCCTTCGGGATGCTCGCGGGGAGGACATCGCCGTAGGGATCCAGGCTCAGTATCGAATACGACTGGGACGGGAACGGGGGCGTCGTGGGGATGGTCACGATCACCGGCCCGTCGGTAAGGTCGAGGTAGGTGCTCGCGTAAAGCGTGTCAACGTTGATCGCCACTACATAGTGGTAGAGGGGAGAAATCCGGTTAGGTCCGACTAGGCGGTTGCCCTGCGTTAGCCGCGTCTGATAGTACGTGAACCATAAAGGGTAGAATTGGGCGACATAGGCGACCGTCGTGTTAAACGGGCTCAACTGCGAGACGGCTTGTGAGTCCCCGGCGATCGCGTCAGGACCCACCGGAGCTTGCGCCACGCCTGCGGAGACGCCGACGGTCATTGCGAGACCGGCCGTCAGCGCAGATGCCAGGCAAAATCGGCGCAGATAGCCGTAAACTTCGCTCGTCATGGCAAGCCTCCCCGAAATGTTGGCTGTTCTCGGACTGCCCGGTGCTACGAACCTGACGCTTGATACCGGCCCTGAACTACCGAGATTGCTTCGCTTCGCTCGCAGTGACAAAGCAAAACGCTGTCATTGCGAGGAGTGGAGCGACGAAGCAATCTCGACGTAGGGCTCGATGACTGGAATCATCTATCAGGTTTGTACCACCGAACCAATCCCTGCATCGCCTTGGCCGGACGCGGCTAAGGTAGCGAAATCGGCCCGGAGACGGGGTGATCGGCACAGAAGGCTCGGTCGCCCTGACCGGCCTGCGTCAGAAATGCGGTATGCGCCGGCACGGGAGTGCCCGCCAGCGACTCTCCGATCGGGCAGTGGCAAGTCACCACCGGCACATTGTTGATGTAGGTCTGTGAATCGCAGACGAAGCTGAAGCAGTTGACCAACTGGTTCCCGAGATTGCGGGTCTTCGGGCAGAAAAGCGGCGGTGCTGCAGCCTGCGGCAGGTTCGGGACCCAATTGGTGATCTCCTGCGGAATGTTCGGTCTCGGCTGATAAGTCGACCAGATTTGGCCCGGTCCCGGCGGCTCGCAGGAACCTTTCATGTTGCCTCCGGTCAGGTTGGCAATCGACGGGCCGAGAAGGACCGGACACTTGCAATCCGCCTCCGGAAATATCGCGGTGCCGCCGGTTGCGGTTCTCACCCTGATCTGCCGCCCGGTCGGCGTGCAGGTCGAGGCGGCGCAAAGCGCGAAATATCCGTGGCAAATCTGGAAGTCGTAACTTTCCGCAGCTCGGCCGGGTCGCGCCGTCGGCGGCGCAAATGCGAGGAGCATGACAGCCACGCAAAACACGACCATTGAGAGCATATTGCCGCATGGGACACGTCCTGGCATGCTCATCTTCCTCCCCCGTCGGTAAGTCAAACGCGTTCCCGAAATTCCGCTTCTTGTAAATAGATTACCGCAACTTGCTGGTTTCCGGCAAGCGGCGCTGAGCGTCGGCCGTGCCCAAATCCGGGTCCTCGTCTGGCACGATGGCATCCCTTGATTGGCAAAACCTCCTTGGCGCCGAGCTGCCGCTTACCCAGGATCTGCGACCAAGCTCGCATGCCGCCCCGCTATGCCGGTGATCATCAGACGGCATTTTGCGCATCGCGGCGGCTGGGCTAGCTTGGCTGCCGGGCGGCAGAGGATGGCATCATGCAATTCGGCCTGTTTGGCAGTGCGGCGGCGCGGCGCGCCAAGGGGCCCGAGGAGGCCGAGTTCGACAGCGCCGAGGGATTCCGGGACTTTATCGAATACAATATCGAGGCCGAGGCGCTCGGCTTTCACTCGACCTTTGTCGTCGAGCACCATTTCACCGGTTATGGCCAGGTCTCGGCGACGATCAATTTGTTGACCTGGCTCGGCGCGCGCACCCGCCATCTGCGGCTCGGCACCGCGGTCATGGTGCTGCCGTGGCACAACCCGGTATTGCTGGCCGAGCAGGCGGCGACGCTCGACCTGCTGTCCGGCGGGCGGCTCGATTTCGGCGTCGGCAAGGGCTATCGCTACAACGAGTTCAAGGGCTTCCGGGTGCCGATGGACGAGGCCGACGCCCGCTTCGACGAAGCGCTCGGCGTGATCGTCCAGGCATGGAGCGCCGACGAGCCGTTTTCGCATCGCGGCAAATATTGGCAATTCGACAATATCGCGGTCGAGCCGCCAACCGCGCAACAGCCGCACCCGCCGATCTGGATGGGGGCGGGCAGCGAACGCTCGATCCGCCGGGTCGCAGCACAGGGCTACAATCTCCTGCTCGGCCAATACGCCTCGCCCGCCGATGTCGCCGCAAATATCGCGATCTACAAAGCCGAAATCGAGGCGCAAGGCCGGCGGTTCGACCCGATGCAGGTCGCGGTGACCCGCGCCTTTTTTGTCTGCGACAGCGCCGCCGAGCGCGAAGCGGCGATGCAGCGCCGTCTCGCCAACCGGCTGCGGCAACTGAAGCTCGCAACCACACCCGACGGCACCGTGCATGGCGGCCCCGACCGCGCCACCGGCGACCCGCAACGGGTCAACGAGGCGAGTGCCATGTATGGCGCCCCCGACCATATCGCCAAGCGGCTCGAAGAACTGCGCGCGGCCGGGGCCGGCTATGTGCTGGCGAATGGCGGCGGATCCGGCGGCGGCATGCGCGGCCGGCAGAGCCTGCGTCGCTTCGCCCGCGAGGTGATGCCCGTTTTTGCCGAAGTATCGCCGCCGCGCGCCGCCGAATAATCCCGTAGCTGGCGGCGAGTCGTCGCTCCCGGAAAGCAATGGCCGATCTCATTAACCATATATTCATCCTGCTGGGCCACCTTGCCAGCACGGCGTCTTCGGCGTCCGACGCCAGAGTGCGGCAGCGGATCGGTACATGCGGCAATATTTCCGAAACGCAGTTTATGCGGTCGAATACGCACCGTGGTTGACCCGCAAGCTCCTGCTGCGGGTAGCAGTGTTTTGCGCGCTGATGACGGTAGGCTTACTGGTATTAGACTTGGCAGTTCATACCGGAGCGGCCTTGACCGACGCAAGCGGCGAACATCTGGGCAGAGATTTCTTTAATTTTTGGTCGAACACGCTGTTGGCTGCCTCAGGGCAACCTGGTGAAGCCTACCACCTAAGCCTCGATCGTCCGGTCGATCAATCGCTGACCTATCCACCAATCGTGATGCTATTCTGGTGGCCGCTCGCGCGCCTCTCGTTCATCCATGCGTTACTCGCCTGGAGTAGTCTGGGACTGGCATTATGCGCCTGGTCTCTGTCGCAAATTATCGACTGGGAACGGGCGCTTCTTGCCTCGGTTGGCGCGCCCGCCGCGGTCGTGAACCTACTGATTGGACAAAACGGGTATTTCACCGCCGCGCTGCTGGCCTCAGGGCTCGCGCTGCTAGAGTGCTGCCCCGTGGGAGCCGGCATCCTGCTGGGGATGCTGTGCTGCAAGCCGCAGCTGGGCGTATTGGTGCCGGTCGGCCTGGGTGTCGGGGGGTATTGGCGAGCCCTGGTGGTGGCTGCGGCTACTGCACTTCTATTGGCAGCCGGGAGCGCGATCCTGCTGGGTCCAGACACGTGGGCTGCCTTCTTTGATAGGTTGATCTTGCAGCGCCGTCTGATGGAGATCCGTGTTGCGGAATGGTGCTGGATGCCGACCGTGTTCGCGATGATGCGGCTCGCCGGCGCGAGCGTCGCAGCGGCGTATTTGACCCAGGGAGCGTCCGCTCTTGCCGCTGCGGCCGCCGTTGCAGCGCTCTGGCGAAGATCATGTTCGCTCGAAATCAAATCAGCGAGCCTGGTGATCGGGACCTTTCTGGCGACACCGCACGCCTGGGATTACGACGCGGTGATACTGGTGTTCGCGGCGGCATGGCTCGCCACCGAAGCCGCAAAGACCGGGTTTCGACCCTGGGAAAAGATTTCTATCCTGGTGCTGCTGATCTTGCCGGCGCTGTCATTTGTTCCGGCACGATTTCTTCATTTGCAAATCGCGCCGATCCTGTTGTGGCTGATAATGGCGGTGCTGTTGCGCCGCGGTCTCGCCGGGCCGTTCCGGGAATGGTTGTGGTCTGCCAGCTTCCCTCGGCGACATGACGGCCGATTTCCGGGATAACGCCGGAACCCGAGATCAGGACACCGGACGCAGTGGGCTGTCCTTGGGAGGGCGTTCGTCGCGACCTTCTCCCGGACCCGATCGGGGCGCCCGCGGCACGGACGGGCTTGCTTGCGGACGGGCCGGCGTGAAACTCTGCGGCAGCGATGATGGCGCGGCCGCGGCGCCGGCGCCATCGGTCGATCACTGTCGGAGGGAATAGATGCGCATCGTCATCCTCGGCCAGCAAGCCTTTGGCAAGGCCGTGCTCGAGGCCTTTATCACCCGTGGCGACGAGGTCGCCGGGGTGTTCGCGGCACCCGATCGGCCGGGTGCACGGCCCGACCCGCTGGTCGCCGCCGCCGAGGAGCGCGGGCTTCCCGTCCACCGCTTTCCCCGCTATTCGACCGACGAGGCGAAGGCAGCACTCGCCGAGCTCAACGCCGATTTGGGTGTCATGGCTTATGTGCTGATCTTCGCCCCGCCCGAATTCTGCGCGATCCCGAAGCACGGGATGATCCAGTTCCACCCGTCGCTGTTGCCGCTGCATCGCGGGCCGTCCTCGATCCCGTGGGCGATCATCCGCGGCCGCAGCGAAACCGGGCTGTCGATCTTCCGCCCGACCCCCGGTCTCGACGAGGGTCCGGTGATCTTGCAAAAGCACGTGCCGATCGGTCCCGACGACACCGCCGGCTCGCTCTATTTCGACAAGATTTTCCCGATGGGCGTCGAGGCATTGGTCGAGGCCGCCGATCTCGTCGTCAAGGGCCGGGCGGTCGAGACGACGCAGGACGAAGGCCGCGCGACCTACGAGGGCTGGGTGCGCGACGGCGAGAGCCACATCAACTGGGCGCACCATATCGATTCCGTCTACGATTTGATCCGCGGCTGCAATCCGGCGCCCGGCGCCTGGACGACATTCGGCGACAAAAAGCTTTATTTGTTCGACGCGAAAAAGATCGTCGCTGCAACCTTTGGCGCGGTGCGCGGCAAGAAGGTGGGCGAGGTCATCTCGGCCGGACCCGCCGGCCTGCGCATCCTCGCGCAGGGTGGTTATGTTGAGGTGTCACGGGTGCGCCTCGATGACGGACCCAAGATCGCATCGAGCGACGCCGAGATTCCCGAGGGAACGGTGCTGGGCGGCTAGCCGGTTCGGGGATTTATCCTCAGCTGGCCAGCGGGTCGGGGCGCGGGTTCGAGCCGTCGGTGAAGCGGCTGAGCCGGAAGGCGGCTGGATCAACCAGGGTCGGATCACCGGTGACGATGTCGGCTGCCAGCGCACCGGCGCCGGGACCCAAGCCAAAGCCATGGCCGGAACAGCCGGTGGCGATGTAGAGGCCGGGCAGACGATCGACCGGTGAGATGACCGGGATCGCGTCCGGCATCACATCGATCATGCCGCCCCAGCTTTCCGCGACGGTCAACCCGCGGAATTGTGGGAATGCAGCCGCAACCGACGTCCGCGCGCGTTCGAGAACGTACGGGTCGGGCTCGGGGTCGAGCGTGCGCACCGCCTCGAACGGCGTCGTCTCGTCGAGCGACCAGCGCCGGTTGATCCGCCATTCCTCGACCCAGCGCCGGCCGACCCGAAACCGCAATTTCTTCCAGTGCAGCCGTGCCGCCGGCAGGTATTCGCGCAAAAGCCGGAAATGGTCGGGGACGAGGTCGATCGTGCGGACCCCGAGTGTGGCGACAGTGTAGCCGCCATCCATGCGCTTGCGAAACCCAAATAGGCCGCCCGAGGCCGAGATTTCCGGACCCCCCTCGATCGGCTCGGTGCGCATGACCGAGGCCAGCACCTTCAATTGCGGCAGCTCGATGCCGAGATTGCCGCAGAAAAGCCGCGACCAGGCGCCGCCGGCAAGCAGTACCGAAGTGCAGGCGACCCGTCCCTTTTCGGTGATGACGCCGGAAACCCGCCCGCCCGCGGTCTCGACGCCGCGCACCGCGCATTGGGTCATGATCGCGGCACCGCGCCGCCGCGCCATCTCGGCGATCGCCGGTGCGGCGAGCTGCGGCTCGGCCTTGCCGTCGCTCGCCGTGTAGAGCGCCCCGGCCCAGTCGCCGGTCAGCCCGGGCATCAGCTGCGCCGCTTCGGCGCGGGTGATGATGCGGGTGTCGAGCTGGTACTGGCGCGCATGATCGAGCCAGGTTTCGAGCTGGCCGAGTTCGGCCGGGCTCTCGGCGAGATACATGATGCCGCAGCGGCGATAACCGGTTTCGGTCTCGACCCGCTCGTTCATGCCCTCCCACAGGCGCAGGCTCTCGATGATCAGCGGGATCTCGCGCGGGTCGCGGCCCATCTTGCGGCACCAGCCCCAATTGCGGCTCGACTGCTCGCCAGCGATGTGCCCCTTCTCGCACAACAGCGTCGAAACACCCCTTTCCGCCAGAGACAGCGCAGCGCTGGTGCCGATGATGCCGCCGCCGACGATCACGACATCGGCCTGCGCCGGCAGCCTCTCGTCGGACCGGACCGGATCGACCCGCGGCGCCATCATCCGCCTCCAGCAGCCGGTCAGTCGATCGCGGCATGCACCAGATTCGCCACCCGGTCGAGCCGAGCGGAATGGAACGGATCGGGTGCCACAAAATTGGTGAGATAGGTGAACGACACCCCGCTCGTCGGATCGGCCCAGGAATACGAGGTGCCGGCGCCGCCATGACCAAAGGTCTGGGGTGCCGCGATCGTGCCGAGGCCGCGGATGCGGTCGCTGTCGCCGCGCACATGCGGACCGAGCCCGCGATGCATCGGGATCCCGGCCATCTGGTCGTCGCCGCGCTCGCCAGTGTGGTTCCGCGTGACATAGGCGACGAGCCGCGGCGAGAACATGCGCACCGCGCCGAGCCGGCCGCCGCCGAGCAGCATCTGGTAGAACGCCGCCATGCCGCGGGCGGTCGCGTAGCCGCCGCCACTTGGCATCCCGGCACCGCGGAATTCGGGCGAGTTGTCGCGCGGCTCGGGGGCATAAGTGTCGGCGCAGCGCCGCTGCTCGTCCGCCGGCACACCGACAAAGATGTCGTCGGCGAGACCGAGCGGGGACAGGACCTTGTCGCGGATCACATTGCGGTAATCCTGGGCGGTCACCGCCTCGATCACCATCGCCTGGGTCAGATGCGCGGCGCGCGGGTGGTATTGGAGCCGCGTCCCGGGGGTCCAGTCGAGCGAGAAGTCGCACACTTCGGCGCGCATCCGCGCATGGTCGGTCCAGGTTGACTGGGTCACGTCACCCGACGGAAACCCGCCCTGATGGGTCATGACCTGGTGCAGTGTGATCTCGCCCTTGCCGCGTTTGGCGAATTCCGGCAGGTGATCGGCGATCTTGTCCATAAACGACAGCCGGCCTTCTTCGACCAGCGCCCATATCGCCGAGCTGGTCAGGACCTTGGTCTGGCTGAACAGCAAAAACAGCGTGTCGTCGCGCGTCGGCTCCGTGCCGGACCCGGTCCTGGCGTCGCCCCCGGTCCTGGCGTCACCCCCGGTCCTGGCGTCGCCCCCGGTCCTGGCGTCGCCATAGCTGCGGTAGAGCGCCAATTGCCCATGCCGCGCCAACGCGATCTGCGCGGCTGGATAGCGGCCCTCCTCGATATGCTGGCGGATCAGCCGGTCGAGATGCTGCAGTGGCCTCTGGGTAAAGCCGAGCTGTTCGGGGTCGCCGGCGGGCAGCGGGTAATGGTCGGGCATGGCTTGTTCCCCTGTGGGCGTTCGCGTGTGGGGTTTGGCAGCCCGATGCTACATGACTGCGGTGCCGCGCAGTGAGAAGAATGCGATGGCGAGCCTCCGCCTCGCTTGCGATACCCGCCGCGGCTCGCCGGAGACGTCCCGCCGGCATCGAACCCGGCAAAAGCGGCTGGCCACGGTCCGGCCCCGGTGATAAAGAATACGGGCTGATCGCACGCCCGCAGGAGAGGCTGTGCCCCGATCCGACTGGGGACGGCGCCGAAGGAGCAACCGCCCCGGAAACTCTCAGGCAAAAGGACCGCGGGCGGAAGGGCGCTCTGGAAAGCAGCGGGCGGGTCGCGGCCCGGCCGCTCACCGAAGGAGTAAGCCTCGGCCGCGGGCGACCGCGACCCGGGTGAATCTCTCAGGGTCCACGACAGAGGGGGCATCGACGGACGCTTGGCGTCCGCGCTCTGTCGGAGGGTGCGAGAATGTCTGCCGAAGATGCGACACCTCTGAAGCGGACGCCGCTGTATTCGCTGCATCAGTCCCTCGGCGCCCGGATGGTGCCGTTTGCCGGCTACGAGATGCCGGTGCAATACCCGGCCGGGATCCTCGCCGAGCATCGCCACACGCGGGCCCAGGCCGGGCTGTTCGACGTCTCGCATATGGGTCAGCTGCGGCTCAACGGGGCCGACTCGGCGGCGGCGCTCGAAGCGCTGGTTCCGGGCGATCTGCAGGCGTTGCGCCCGCGGCGCATGCGCTACACGCTGCTGCTCGCCGATTCGGGCGGGATCCTCGACGATCTGATGGCGACGCGGCTCGATGACGGTCTGTTCATCGTCGTCAACGCCGCGCGCAAAGAGGCCGACTTCGCCCGGTTGCGCGAACGCCTCGACCGCCGGGTGACGATCGAGCCGCTGGAAGATCAGGCGTTGCTCGCCTTGCAAGGGCCGGCCGCAGCCGCCGTGCTCGCACGGTTCGCCCCTAGTGTCGCGGCATTGCCATTTATGGGCGCCGCCCGACTGGTGATCGGCGGAACCGCGTGCCTCGTCACCCGCTCGGGCTATACCGGCGAGGACGGGTTCGAGATCTCGCTGCCGGCTGCGGCTGCGCCGGCGCTGGCCGAACTGCTGCTGGCCGAGGCGGAGGTGGCGCCGGCGGGTCTCGGCGCCCGCGATTCATTGCGTCTCGAAGCCGGTCTGTGCCTCCATGGGCACGATATCGACGAGTCGACAACGCCGGTCGAGGCCGATCTCGCCTGGACCATCGCCAAGCGGCGGCGCGACGCCGGCGACTTTCCCGGGGCACCGGTGATCCTGCGCCAGCTCGCCGAAGGGGCAGAGCGAAAGCGGGTCGGCGTGCGCCCCGATGGCCCGGCTCCGGCGCGCGAATCGACCGCGATCGTCGACCGGGCCGGCGTCATGATCGGCCGGATCACGAGCGGCGGTTTTGGGCCATCGCTCGGGGCTCCGGTGGCGATGGGCTATGTCGCGGCCGAGCACGCGAAAGAGGGCGCCGCGCTGGTGCTCCTGGTGCGCGGTTCGCCGCGGCCGGCGCGGATCGTGCCGCTGCCCTTTGTCCCGCATCGATATCACCGCGGCTGATTCGCAATCTGAAATGTTGGCAAGCGTGCCGGAGCCGCATGCCCGGCGGCAGGAGGAAACGCCGATGAGCGAGCTAGGCTTTACCAAGGATCACGAATGGGTGCGGCTCGACGGCGATCTCGCCGTGATCGGCATCACCGACTACGCGCAGTCGCAATTGGGCGATGTCGTCTATGTCGAATTGCCGGAAATTGGCCGTCGCGTCACGCAGGGCGAGGAGGCCGCGGTTGTCGAATCGGTCAAGGCGGCGAGCGAGGTCTATGCCCCGATTTCCGGCGAGATCGCCGAAATCAACACCGCGCTCGGCACCGACCCGTCCAAGGTCAACACCGACCCGATGGGCGAAGGCTGGTTCATCAAGCTGCGCGTCGCAGATCCGAAAGAGCTCGACGGGCTGATGGCCGAAACGGACTATCAGCACTTCGTCGGGGAGCAACATTGATGCGGTATCTACCGCTCGCCCCGCGCGATCGCGCCGACATGCTGGCCGCGATCGGGGTCGCTTCGATCGATGCGCTCTATGAGGGGGTGCCGCCGGCCGCTCGCTTCGATGAGCTGGCCCCGCTGCCGCGGGCGCAGGGCGAGATCGCGGTCGAGCGCGCGATCGGCGGTCTCGCGTTGCGCAACCTCTCAGCGGGCGCAGTGCCGTTTTTTGTCGGCGGCGGAGCCTACCGCCATCACATCCCAGCCGCGGTCGACCACCTGATCCAGCGCGGTGAGTTTCTGACCTCCTACACCCCCTATCAACCGGAATTGGCGCAGGGGACGCTGCAATACCTGTTCGAATTCCAGACCCAGGTGGCGCTCCTGACCGGCATGGACGTGGCCAACGCCTCGCTCTATGACGGCGCCACCGCCTGCGCCGAGGCGGTGATGATGGCGAACCGGCTCACTGGCCGGCGGCGCGCGGTGCTGTCGGGCGGCCTCCATCCGCACTATCGCGAAGTCTGCGCGACCTACGCCCGGTTTGTCGGCTTCGAGCTGGCGGCACAGGATCCGGTGCCGGGCGAGACCGAGGACTTGGCGCCCCTGATCGACCAGGGGATCTCCTGCGTCGTCGTGCAAAACCCCGATTTCTGGGGCGAGCTGCGCGACTGGTCGGGTCTGGCCGAGGTCTGTCATGCCGCGGGCGCATTGCTGGTCGTGGTGGTAACCGAGATCGTATCACTCGGCGCGGTGCGCCCGCCCGGTGAGATGGGCGCCGATATTGTCGCCGCAGAAGGCCAGTCGCTCGGCAACGCATTGAATTTCGGCGGTCCCTATCTTGGCCTTTTCGCCACCCGCGACAAGTTCGTGCGGCAGATGCCGGGCCGGCTCGCGGGCCAGACCGTCGATGCCGACGGCCGCCGCGGCTGGGTGCTGACCTTGTCCACGCGCGAGCAGCATATCCGACGCGAGCGGGCCACGAGCAATATCTGCACCAATTCCGGCCTCTGCGCGCTGGCCTTCACGATCCACCTCGCCTTGCTCGGCGACACCGGACTGACCCGCCTCGCCCGGCTCAACCATGCCACGGCGGTGGCGCTGGCCGAGCGGCTCGCGGCACTGAGCGGCGTGGCACTTGTCAATCGCAGCTTTTTCAACGAGTTCACATTGCGCCTGCCAAGGCCGGCCGCCCCCATCGTCGAGACGCTGGCGAGGATGGGTGTGCTCGGCGGCATCCCGGTCAGCCGCCTCTACCCGGAGCGGCCGGAGCTCGCCGATCTCTTGCTGGTGGCGGCAACCGAGCTAGTGACCGAATCGGATGTGGACCGTCTGACGCTAGGGCTCGCAGAGGTGCTGCGGTGAACGAATGGAGCCGTGCGCTGAGCCTCCATCCCGGCGAACATCCGGCTCTGCCGGCACCGACATTCAGCGGCAATCGAGGCTTGCAGATCGAGGAAAAGCTGCTCTTCGAGCAGAATTCACCGGGTCGCTGCGGTGTCGATCTGCCCGAGCCGGCAGCGTTCGTGCCGCGCCTCGGCGGGCTCGAACGGGCGGGCGCGACCGGTCTACCCGGGCTCAGCGAGCCGCAGGTGGTACGCCATTTCACCCGGTTGTCGCAAAAGAACTACGCGATCGACAGCGGCCTCTACCCGCTCGGCTCGTGCACGATGAAGCACAACCCGCGGCTCAACGAGAAATTGGCGCGGCTGCCCGGTCTCGCCGACATTCACCCGCTGCAGCCGATCTCGACGGTGCCGGGTGTGCTCGAGCTGATCGACACGGTGGCGCACTGGCTGAAGACGCTGACCGGGATGCCGGCGATCGCATTGTCCCCGGGGGCCGGGGCTCATGGCGAATTGTGCGGCATGATGACGATCCGCGCAGCGCTCGAAGTCCGCGGCGATCCCCGCCGGCGCGTGCTGGTGCCGCAATCGGCGCATGGCACCAACCCGGCAACGGCGGCGGCCTGCGGCTATGTTGTCGAGCCGATCCCGGCGGATGCGCGCGGCCGGGTCGATCGTGCCGTGCTCGAAGCGAGGCTCGGCCCCGATGTTGCCGCGCTGATGCTGACCAACCCGAACACCTGCGGCCTGTTCGAGGACGAGATCGTCGAAATCGCCGCAGCGGTGCATCGCGCCGGCGCGTTCTTCTACTGCGACGGCGCCAATTTCAACGCGATCGTCGGCCGGGTGCGGCCCGCCGATCTCGGCATCGACTGCATGCACCTCAATCTGCACAAGACGTTTTCGACCCCGCATGGCGGCGGCGGACCGGGCAGCGGGCCGGTGGCGCTGGCGGCCAGCCTCGCCGCGCACGCGCCGTTGCCGTGGCTCGTCCATGGCGAGGGGGGATTGGAGCTGATCGAGCACAAGGCCGGCGCCGCGCGGGAGGCGATCGGGCGGCTCAAAGGGTTTCACGGCCAGGTCGGCATGTTCGTGCGGGCGCTGGCCTACATGATGAGCCACGGTGCCGACGGGCTGCGCCAGGTCGCCGAGGACGCGGTGCTAAACGCCAACTATCTGCGGGTCCTGCTGCAGGACCATCTGAGCCTGCCATTCGCCGGACCCTGCATGCACGAGGTGCTGTTCGACGACGGCTTTCTGGAAGGTACGGGCGTCAGCACTCTCGACTTCGCCAAGGCGCTGATCGACGAGGGCTACCATCCGATGACGATGTATTTTCCCTTGATCGTGCACGGCGCCTTGTTGATCGAGCCGACCGAGACCGAAAGCAAGGTGGCGCTCGACGACTTTGCGGCGGTGGTCGCGGCGCTGGCCAAGGCCGCCCGCGCTGGCGACACCGCGCGCTTTCATGCCGCCCCGGTGCTGACCCCGCGCCGGCGCCTCGACGAGACGCGCGCGGCGCGCCAGCCGATGCTGCGCTGGCATCCCGAACCGCCGCACCGCAAAGCCGCCGAGTAAGCCGTCCGGCTGGATCCGAGATAGCGACAGCCCCGCCATCCGGGCGTCCGCGGGCCCCTTGGAAGCGGGCGGCGGATGATCTTCGAGCCGCCATCGCGGCCGCCATTTCGCTCGAACGGATTATCGCTGGGCCGCATTTTCGCTGGGCCGCATTTTCGCTGGGCCGCATTTTCGCTCATATGTCGGAATACCGTCCGAGATCGCATCGTCATACGCGATCGCGTCGCCGAGCGTACCCCGTTCACGCGACGCGTCCCGTTCATCCGACGCGCTGCGAGAACCGGTCAACCGGCGCTGAAGAAACCGCAAATGGCCCAACGAGCCGATCGAGGAGCCAGCCGATGGAGCCAGGGCCCAATCTCGTCAAACCCTCGCGCCGTGCGGTGTTGACCGCGGCGACCGCCGGGGTGGTGGCACCGCGCGCCGTGCTGGCGCCGGCGACGACGGTCGTGCCGCGGCAGGCGGTCGAGAACGCGCTGCCATTCTTGCAGCAATTTGCCGAGGAGGCGAGGCAGCGCACCGGCATCCCCGGGCTCGCGATCGCCGTCGTCTACGAGGACGAAGCGATCTATCTCGAAGGCTTTGGTGTGCGCGAGGCGGGCAAGCCGCAGGCGGTCGATCCCGACACCGTGTTCCAGCTCGCCTCGGTCTCCAAGCCGATCGCCGCGACGGTGATCGCAGCACTAGTCGGCAATGGCATCGTCGGCTGGGACGACCCGATCATCCATCACGATCCCGGATTTGAGATGTATGAAGCGTGGGTGACGCGCCAGGTCACGCTGCGCGATATGCTGGCCCACCGCAGCGGACTGCCGGACCACGCCGGCGACGCGCTCGAAGACCTCGGCTACAACCAGGCCGATATCCTCTACCGCCTGCGCTATCAGAAACCGGCGACGAGCTTTCGCTCGCATTTCGCCTACACCAATTTCGGCTTTACCGAGGCGGCGGTGGCGGCAGCGCTGGCCAGCGGCAGATCGTGGCCCGAGCTGTCGGCGGAGCTGCTCTACCAGCCGCTCGGCATGAAGCACACGAGCTCAAGCTTTGCCGATTTTGCCGGGTCGGCCAACCGGGCTCCCGGCCATGTGCGGCAGAATGGCCAGTGGGTCGCCAGATACACCCGCGATGCCGACGCCCAATCCCCGGCCGGCGGGGCGAGCTCGACGGTCCGGGACCTCGCCAACTGGCTGCGGCTACAGCTGGACGCCGGCAAGTTCGGCGGCAAGCAGATCGTCGCGTCTACGGCTCTCGCCGAGACCCACCGGCCGCAGATCGTGCGGACGCCGCCGGCCGATCCCGCGGTCGACCATGCCGGGTTTTACGGTCTCGGCTGGAATATCGATTATGATGCCAAAGGCCGCGACCATTGGAGCCATTCCGGGGCGTTCGATCTCGGCGCGGCTACCAGCGTGGCGCTGCTCCCGGCCGAGCGGCTCAGCATCGTCGTCTTGACCAATGCGCAGCCGATCGGGGTGCCGGAAGCGATCAGCCGCAGCTTTTTCGACATGGTTCTGACCGGAAAGGTCGAAAAGGACTGGCTGGCGCTCTACGGACAGCTGATGGCGACGCTGCTGGCCCCCGCTTACGGCACCGCGGTCGATTACACGAGGGCGTCGGCGCAGCCCTCCCCGGCTTTGCCCGCCGCCGCCTATCTCGGCTCCTACCGCAACGACCTCTTCGGGACCATCGTGATCGCCGTGGCCGATACCGGGCTCATCGTCAAGCTCGGGCCGGAGCAGCAGCAATTCGCGATGCGGCATTTCGACCGCGATGTCTTCACCTATCAGCCGGTCGGCGAGAACGCCGCCGGATCGAGCGCGATCAGCTTCGCCGTCGGCCCCGACCAGAAAGCGCGTGCAGCGACGATCGAAAACCTTGACATCGACGGTCAGGGCACATTTACCCGGTTCCCGACCGGTTGACCCTGGGTACAGCGAATTACGACGGCGCGATCGTGGTGCCGCCGTCGACGACGATCGTCTGTCCGGTAATGTAGGCGCCAGCGCGCGCCGCCAGCATCAGCGCCACACCGGCGATGTCGTCGGGCTCGCCGAGGCGCTTGAGCAGCGTGCCCGCCTCGCGAGCGGCACGACGGGCCGGGTCTTCGTAGAGCACGCGGGCGAATTGGGTGGTGACGACGCTCGGTGCAATACAGTTGACCCGCACATTGTCGGGGCCCCACTCAGCCGCGAGATTGCGGCACAACGCGTAATCGGCGGATTTGGTGACACCGTACATGCCGAGCATCGTGCTGGCACGCAACGCCGCGGTCGAAATGATGAAAATGATCGCGCCATCGCGCCGGGCGCGCATATCGGGCGCCACCATGCGCGACAGCCACAGATTGCTTAAGACGTTGTTGACCATCATCCGCTCGAATAGCTCATCGGTCAGCTGCTCGAGCGAGCCATAATGCGGATTGACCGCGGCGTTGCACACCAGAATGTCGATATGCCCCCAGGTCTCGCGCGTCCTGGCGACCAGGTTTTCGAGCTGCGCCTTGTCCGAGATGCGGGCCGGCACGACCATTGCCTCGCCGCCCTTGGCGCGGATCCCCTCTGCGACCTCCTCACAAGGTGCGGCATTGCGTGCCGAGATCACCACCCGGCCGCCGGCCTCGGCAAACGCCTCGGCGATCGCCCGGCCGATACCGCGGCTCGACCCGGTCACGATCGCGACCTTGCCGGAGAGATCGAACAATTTCATTGGGCCCCGCTCCCTCGCGCCGGCCCGTCAGGCGAGAAAGTGGCCGAGCAGCGCCAGCGTGATCACCACCACGACGATCACATATCGCATGAACCGGGTAAAGCCGATCCAGGTCTGATAATGCCGGGCCAGGTCGGGGTCCATCGTGGTCAGCGCCATGCCATCCTCATTTGCCGCGAAAGCCGTCCCTCACCTATAGCCTAACCGCGGTTCGAAACAAGAGCATCCGCAGCGGTCGGGCATGGGTTCAACGCCACCATCCCCGGCGCCCTCCAGCCGTCGATCTCGACCCGGTCGCCGACGATCCGGGTGCGGCCTTCGGCGATCAGCCGCACGGCGCTCGGGTAGAGCCGATGCTCGGCGGCGAGAATTCGCGCCGATAGGGCCGCCTCATCGTCATCGGGATGCACCGGCACCGCCGCCTGGGCGAGGATCGGCCCGCGATCGGTCTCGGTTCGAACAAAATGGACCGTGCAACCGGCAAAGCGAACCCCGGCGGCGAGCGCTTGGCGCTGCGCATGGAGACCTGGAAAAGCCGGCAGCAGCGAGGGGTGGATGTTGACCATTCGATCGCGCCATGCCTCGACAAACCCGTGGTCGAGCAGCCGCATAAAGCCGGCGAGACAGACAAGCTCGACCAGGTGCCGGCGCAGCAGCCGGTCGACCGCCGCGGCAAACCGTATGCGGTCGCGCTCTTCGACAACGGCAGCGGGCATGCCCGCTGCCGCGGCTGTCGCAAGCCCTGCGGCGTCGCCCCGGTTGCTGATGACGAGCGCGATTTCGGCCGGATAGCCCGGGCTCGCGCAGGCCTCTATCAACGCCTGCAAGTTCGAGCCGCGGCCCGAGATCATGACACCCAGCCGCATCGTCTCTCCGGCGCTGGCGCCAGGCCCCGGGGCCGGGCCGCGCGAGCCGACAGCCGGTGGCATCGCCAGTCAAACTGCGCTATGACCGCCGACGGTCGGAGCCGTCAAAATAGGCGATCGGAGTCGGTTTGCAATGAGTTCGCCGCGGGTGGCCGCAATCGCCGGACGCCGGAACGGCGGCCGCGCTGTTGCGGCCCGGCTGCTGTTGTTTGTGCTGGCGTTGAGCCTGGCCCCGGCGGGAATTGGCAGAGCATCCGCCGACCAGCCGAGCGATCCTTATTCGGCGACCGTCAAAGTGGACGCCACCGCGCAGAATGCTGCTGCGGCGCGGACCATTGCCCGCACCCAAGGCCAGCGGGCGGCGCTGATGAAAGTGATCGACGGTCTGACCGGATCGACCGACGACAGCAAGTTGCCCAGGCTCGACGACCAGGCGATCACCGATATGGTCGACAGTTTCGAGGTCGCGAACGAGAAGATGTCGACGGTTCGCTACTTGGCCGATTACACGTTTCATTTCAAGAAGTCGAGAGTTCGCCAGCTGCTGCGCCGGGCTGGGATCGCCTTTTCCGAAGAGCCTGGCAAACCGGTGGTGGTTGTGCCGGTTTTTGTGGACGGCACCAAGACCACGCTGTGGGACGATCCCAACCCGTGGCGCGAGACCTGGAGCGCGCTGCCGTCGCCATCGGGGCCGACCCGGCTCAGCCTGCCGTTTGGCGGGGTCGGCGATTTGACAACGATCGATGCCGAGCAGGCCCGCACCGGCGACGAAGAAGCGCTGGGCGACATCGCGCAACGCAATGGCGGCGACGAGGCGCTGGTCGCGATCGCAACGACCCAGCACCAGGGTGGTCAGCTGACCGGGATCGATCTGAGCCTGAAGCGCTACCGGCAGGGACAGCTGCTCGGTAGCCGCAGTGATCAGGTCACGGCCAATCCCGGCGAGGACGAGGCCAGTCTGCTGCAGCGCACGGTGGCCCTCGCGGTCGCCGATATCGAGCACGGTCCGCCGCCGCCGAGCCCGGCCGGCGCGGCGAGCCTCGATGCCGTCGTGCCGATCTCCAGCCTCGGCGACTGGGTCGAGATGCGCCAGCGCCTCACCGCGATCCCGGCCATCCGCAGCGTCGATCTGCTGTCGCTGAGCCGGCAGCAGGCGAAGATCGAGATCCGCTATGTCGGCAACCCCGACCAGTTGAAATCGGCCCTCGCCGATGCTGATCTTGATCTCGCCGGGGCCGATCCCAACTGGCAGCTGCAGCCGGCCGGCGCCGCCGGAGCGCATTAGCGTTGAGTGGGCGATATCGGACAGCCGTCACGGTCGCGCCGATAACCCGGCTCGGGCTCAACCTGCCCAACCTGATCTCACTGGGCCGGCTGCTGCTGGCGCCGCTGGCCATCTGGCTGATCCTCGGCGGGCGCTACGGTGCGGCGTTCTGGGTGTTTGTCTGCGCCGGGGTGTCGGACGCGCTCGACGGGTTTATCGCCAAGCGCTTCAACCGCCGCACCCGGATCGGCGCATTGCTGGACCCGATCGCCGACAAGACACTGCTCGTCAGCGTCTATGTGACGCTCGGAATTGCGCACCAGCTCTGGCCCGCGGTCGTCATCGTCGTCGTGTTTCGCGACGTCATGATCGTCGGCGGTTTTCTGTTGATCCAGACGATGGCGTCGATGCCAAAGCATTACGACCCGCTTTACATCAGCAAGATCAACACAGGATTGCAGATCACGCTGATCGCTTTCGTGCTGGCGCGGCTCGGCCTCGGCACCGACACCGGAGCGCTCGGAGTGGTGCTGAGCATCGGAGTGATGATGACGACGGTGCTTTCCGGGTTATCCTATCTGGTGCGTTGGGCTCGAATCCTGGCTCGCTCGGAGCAGGTCTGGTGAGACGGGTCGATCGGTTGAGAGCGGTCTCACCCGGCGTCATGATCGACTGCGATCGGGACCGCCGATCGCGGGGTCCGGCATGGGCCAGCTGATCTTCAACCTGTCCGGTGCGGCGGCACTCGGCCGCGCTGACTTCTTCGTCACCGCCAGCAATGAAGCAGCGGCGGGCTGGATCGACCGCTGGCCGGCTTGGCCGGCACCGGCGCTGGTACTCTACGGTCCGCGAGGGAGCGGCAAAACCCATCTCGCCGAACTGTGGTGCGCGCGCGCGGCGGCGCGCGCGATTCGCGGACCGCGTCTCGACCAAGCCCGGCTGCGCCACCTCCTCGAAAACGGGGCTCGGCGGATCGCGGTCGACGACGCCGATCGCGCAGGCGAGCCCGCGCTGCTGCACCTGTTCAACGCCTGCCACGAAGACCGCGGCAGCCTGCTGCTGACTGCCCGCGCGCCGCCGACCCGATGGCCGACGACGCTCGCCGACCTCGCCTCGCGGCTGCGCGCCTCCTATTGCGTCGGCATCGCGGAGCCCGACGACGCTCTGTTCGCGGCCGTTCTGGTCAAGCATTTCGCCGACCGACAGGTGCGGGTATCGGCCAAAGTCATCGCCTATCTCGGGCGCCATCTCGACCGGTCGCTCGGCGAAGCTGCTGCCGTGGCCGCAGCGCTCGACGCGGCCGCACTGCGCGACGGAACGGCGATCACGGTGCCACTCGTGCGACGCGTGCTGGCCGAGCGGAGTGCTTACTCCCGTTCGGCAGGAAGCGAGCCGACGGTGACGTAATCGACCAGCCGATGGCGGGTGTTGGCGAGCGCCGGCCAGCCGGTCGACAGCCGCAGGCTCGCCCGCGCCGCAGTCGGAAACTTGCCGGCGGCCAGCGTCTGAACCCGTGGGTCGTCCGGCTCGGCCAGCGCCAGGACAAGATCGCAGATTCCGGGGTTGTGGCCGATCAGCAGGACATGCCGATCGGCCTCGCCGAGCCGCCGCAGGCGCCGCAGCAGCCGGTCGCAATCGGCGAGATAGAGCCCGTCCTCGATCAGGCAGCGCGGCCGGACGGCAAAGCCGGCGAGCGCCAGATCGAGGGTCTCGCAGGTCCGCACCGCGGTCGAGCACAAGACCAGATCGATGCCCCCGGGAAGCGCCGCAAGATGCCGGCCGATCTGCTGGCCCGCCGCGCGGCCGCGCCGGTTCAGCGGTCGCTCATGATCGGCGAGATCGTCTTTCCAGCTCGACTTGGCGTGCCGCAGCACGTGCAGCATCGGCATTTTCGTTTTCCTCCGCGGCTCCGTCACGCGCTGCCGTCAATCCAGCCGGTCGCCATCCCAACCGGTCACCGCCCCAACCGGTCACCGCCCCAACCGGTCACCGCCCCAACCGGTCACCGCCTAGGCATGACACGCCCGCTGCGGCCCTGTAGGATCGCCATCCAATCTAGTGTCGTTCGAGCCGCAACGGGAGATCGGCGTGAGTCTCAGCGCGCAGCCTGTCGAGACCCACCGGCTCGAAGCCCCGGCCGAGGCTCGGTTCATCAATCGCGAGCTGTCGTGGCTCGCCTTTAATGAACGGGTGCTCACCGAAGCCGAGAACCTGCGTCACCCGCTGCTTGAACGGCTGCGCTTTGTGTCAATCTCGGCGAACAATCTCGACGAGTTCTTCATGGTGCGCGTCGCCGGGCTCAAAGGCCAGTTTCTCGCGGGGATCAAGACCCCGAGCCAGGATGGGCTGACCCCGGCGCAGCAGCTCGACGCGATCCGCCAGCGCACCTTCCGGCTGATGACCGATCAACAAGCCGCCTGGCTGGCGCTGCGCCACCTGCTCGACGAGGCTGGCATCTCGGTGGTCGAGCCGAGCGGGCTCGAAGCCGACGACCGTGCGTGGCTCGAGGACCGGTTCACCGCCGATATCTTTCCGGTGCTGACCCCGCTGGCGATCGATCCGGCGCATCCGTTTCCGTTCATCGCCAATCGCGGGTTCGGTCTGGCGCTGGAGCTCGAACGGGTCAGCGACGGCGAGCGCCTCCAGGCGCTAACCCTGGTCCCCTCCTCGGTCTGCCGGTTCATCCGCCTGCCGGGGAACCGGGTCCGCTTTCTGCCGATCGAGCAGCTGATCGCACTGTTTCTCGACCGCCTGTTTCCGGGTTTCGCGGTGGTGGCTCAGGGTGTGTTCCGGGTGTTGCGCGACAGCGAGGTCGAGATCGAGGAGGAGGCCGAGGATCTGGTGCGGCATTACGAAACCGCGCTCAAGCGCCGGCGGCGTGGCCATGCCATCCTGCTCGCGGTCGATGCGGCGATGCCGGGCGATTTGCGCCGCTTTCTGATGGAAAAGCTCGACGTCGTCCCCGCCGACATGTTTGCCGGCGACGGGCTGCTCGGGCTCAACGACACTGAGCAGCTGATCATCGACGAGCGCCCCGATCTTGTGTTCCCCGCCTACAACGCCCGCTTTCCGGAGCGGATTCGCGACTATGCCGGGGATTGCTTCGCGGCGATCCGGCAAAAGGACATCATCGTTCATCATCCGTACGAGAGCTTTGACGTCGTCGTGCAGTTCCTGCGTCAGGCGGCCCGCGACCCGGCGGTAGTGGCGATCAAGCAAACGCTCTATCGCACCAGCGAAGACAGCCCGATCGTGCGCGCCCTGGTCGAGGCGGCGGACGCCGGCAAATCGGTCACCGCGATGATCGAATTGAAGGCACGCTTCGACGAGGAGGCCAACATCCGCTGGGCCCGTGACCTCGAACGGGCTGGCGTACAGGTGGTGTACGGATTCCTGCAGCTGAAGACGCACGCCAAGGTATCGCTGGTGATCCGCCGCGAAGCCGGCCAGCTCTGCTCCTATGTGCATTTCGGAACAGGCAACTATCATCCCTACACGGCCAAGGTTTACACCGACCTGTCGTTTTTCACCTGTGATCCAGCGCTGTGCCGCGACGCCGCCCGCCTGTTCAACTTCATGACCGGTTACGCGACCCCAGCCAGCCTCGAAAAAATTTCGATCGCTCCGATCAACCTACGCGCCCGGCTGTTCGAGTTGATCGAGGCCGAGATCGCCAGCGCGCAGGCGGGCACGCCGGCGCAGATCTGGGCCAAGATGAACGCACTGGTCGATCCGCTGATCATCGACCTCCTCTATCGCGCATCGCAGGCCGGGGTCGGCATTGATCTTGTCGTGCGCGGCATCTGCTGTCTGCGCCCGGGGGTCCCGGGCCTGTCCGACAACATCCGCGTCAAGAGCATCATCGGGCGGTTTCTCGAACATGGCCGCATCGTCTGCTTCGGCAACGGCAACAAGCTGCCCTCGCATCAGGCCAAGGTGTTCATCAGCTCGGCCGACTGGATGCCGCGCAATTTCGACGGGCGGGTCGAGGCGCTGGTGCCGATCGAGAACCCGACCGTGCATCGCCAGGTTCTGGACGAGATCATGGTCGCCAATCTGCGAGATACCTTGCAGAGCTGGAGCGTTACCCCCGATGGGACCTATCAGCGGATGGCGGCGGATCAGGAACCATTCTCCGCTCACACCTATTTCATGACCAATCCCAGCCTGTCCGGGCGCGGCAAGGCGCTGCGGCGGGCCGCGCCAAAGCTCGTCTCGCGCTGAGCCGAGGTTCGCCCAGAGCATGTCCGCCGATCACAACATGTCTGCCGACCACAGCATGTCCGCCGAAACGATATCCGATCGAGCCGTTGCGCGAACCGGCCGCATCGGCATCATCGACCTCGGGTCGAACTCGCTGCGGCTCGCGGTGTTCGAGCGCCAGGGTGCGGCCTTGTTCCCGCTGCTCAACGAAAAGGTCATGTGCGGGCTGGCCCGCGGTCTGTCCACGACCGGCCGGCTGAACCGCGACGGCATGGGTCTGGCGCTGGTCAACTTGCGCCGCTTTGTCGGGCTCGCGCGGGCGATCGGCGTCGATCATTTGGCGGTGCTGGCGACCGCGGCGGTGCGCGATGCCAGCGACGGGCGCGCCTTTGCCGATGAGGTCGGGCGCGAGTGCCGGGTGCCGGTGACGATCGTCGATGGCGCCGAGGAGGCGCGGCTTTCGGCGGCCGGCGTGCTCGCCGGGATCCCCGAAGCCGAGGGGATCGTCGCCGATCTCGGCGGCGGCAGCGTCGAGCTGGTTCGCGTCGGACCGGACCTGTCCGGCGCGGGCGAGAGCGGGCGGATCGGCCGCGGCATCACGCTGCCGCTGGGGCCGCTGCGTCTGGCCGAGATCGGCGACAGCGCGCGCGCCGTATCCGACGCGGTCGAACGCGCGCTCGCCACCGCACCGGTGGCGCGCGCCGCTACCGGCCAGACCCTGTATCTGGTCGGCGGCGCGGCCCGGGCGATCGCGCGGCTGCATATGGAGCACGCCCGCTACCCGCTGCATATCGTCCATTACTACACGCTTGCCCGCGCCGAGGCCGACGGCTTCTTCGACATCATCGGCCGGCTGTCGCGAAAATCGCTCGAACGGATCACAACAATCGGCAGAAAGCGGCTCGAAGTGGTGCCGCTCGCGGCACTGATCCTGCGCCGCCTGCTCGCCGCCATCGGCCCGCGACGCGTCACGTTCTCCGCGTTCGGGCTGCGCGAAGGCTATGCCCATGGGCTGATCCCGGCGGCCGAGCGCAGCCCCGACCCGTTGATCGCCGCGGCGACCACGATCGCTCGCACCGAGAGCCGGTTCGCACCCGACGGGGCCCGGCTGCAGCAATGGACGGCACCGCTCTTCGCCAATTTGCCCGAGCGCTCGCGCCGGCTGCATCTTGCCGCGTGCTGGCTCGCTGACATCGCCTGGATCGAGCACCCGGATTATCGCGCCGAACAGGCCTTTACCCGCTGCCTGCGGCTGCCCTTCGCGGCGCTGAGCCACCGCGACCGGGTGTTTGTCGCGGCAGCGCTGCACGCGCGCTATGCCGGATCGGCCGACGATCCGGTCCGCGCCGCGACCCGGCCGCTGCTCGATGCGCCGGCCGCCGCCGAGGCCCGCACGCTGGGGCTGGCGCTGCGGCTCGCCTATACGATGTGCGGCGGGGCGATCGGGCTGTTGGCCAAGACCTCGCTCGGCCGCGAGGGGAGCAGCGTCGTCCTCGAAGTGCCGGCGGACGACAGCCGGTTCGACGGCGAGACAGTGCCGCGCCGGCTCGACGCGGTAGCCCGCTCGCTCGGCGCCAGCGCTGCCTTGCGCCGCCGCACCCCGCCGCACCCCGCCGGGGAGTAGCGGCACATTCTGTTGTCGGTGCTCTGGCGGCTCTGATCCCGGCCTCCGGCGGGTTATTACAGCGCCGGCTCGACCAGCGCGATACGGCGATCGCGGATCGTCAGCGCGAGCCGGCCGTGCTTCAACGCGAGGGCATCCCGGCCGAAGATCTCATGGCGCCAGCCGAAGAGAGCCGGCACCATGGCCTGATCGTCGGCAGCCATCGCTTCGAGATCCTCGGCCGAGGCGACCAGCTTCTGCGCCACCTGGTGCGCCTCGCAGCGGTGCTTCAGCAGCACCCGCAGCAATTCGACGAGCGGCCCGAGACCGGGCGGGGTCTCCGCCCGTGACGGCGGCGGTTCGAGCTCGGGGGCGAGTGCCAGCCCATGTCGCACCGCGTCGAGGATCTCGGTCCCGAGCCGGCCCTCGGCCACGCCCTTGCCGAGGCTGCGAGTGCGGGCCAGCGCCTCGATCGTTCGCGGCAGGTGGGCGGCGATTTCGAGCACCGCTTCGTCCTTGACGATGCGGCCGCGCGGCAGGTCGCGCTGCTGGGCCGCAGCCTCGCGCCACGCCGCCACCTCGCGCAACACGCCAAAAAATCGCGAGTCGACCCGCCCGCGCAGGCGAAACCGGCGCCACGCCTCGGCCGGTTCCGCGCGGTAGATGGCCGGGTCGCTCAGCACCGCCATCTCCTCGGCAAACCACGAGCTGCGGCCATTCGCCGCCAGCAGATGCTGCAATTTTTCGTAAGCGGTGCGCAGATGGACGACGTCGGCCAGCGCATAGCGGGTCTGCCGCTCGGTCAGCGGCCGGTGCGACCAGTCGGTAAAGCGCGCGGATTTGTCGAGCGGTGTGCGCGCCAGCTTGGCGACCAGGGTTTCATAGCTGACCGCGTCACCAAAGCCGCAGACCATCGCGGCAATCTGCGTGTCGAACAGCGGAGCCGGCACCGCGCCGGTCAGGTTGTAAAAAATCTCGATATCCTGGCGCGCCGCATGAAACACCTTCAGCGTGCCCGGGTCGGCCAGCAGGACCAGCAGCGGCGCCAAATCGATGCCAGGGGCCAGCGCATCGATCGCCGCCGCCTCGCTCGGACCGGCCACCTGGACCAAGCACAAGATCGGCCAATAGGTCCGCTCGCGCATAAATTCGGTATCGATCGCGACAAATTCGGCAGCGCCCTGGCGCGCGCAAAACTCCGCCAGCGCCCCGGTTTCGGTAATCATGGTCATCGGCGAGGCTATAGCGCGAAAATCGGCTGCCGGAAACCATTCACGGCACGGCACGGCGCGAGCCCGGCCCGGCGGCGGCGAATTGACAGGCCGGATCACGATCCTCATACTCCGCGGCTTTCCCGGTCGAGGGCGGGCCGTCCGCCAGAAGCGACCGAGACGAGGAGAGTGCCGATGATGCGCGATCCCGGCGAACGGCGCCGGTGTTGGGAGCGGGTGCGCGAGAGCGCACCGATGGGGTTCCGGCGACGACGATAAACCTGTGTCGCCCGATCGCCGTGCCAACTTTATCGCGCAGGAGAATTTCGTGATTACACCCGTCATGCCGACCTATGCCCGGTGGGATGTCGCCGTCGACCACGGCGAAGGCTGCTGGCTCCACGCCGAGGACGGCCGTAAATTTCTCGATTTTACCAGCGGCATCGCGGTTACCGGGCTCGGCCACTGTCATCCGCATCTGATCGAAGCCGTCAGCGCGCAGGCTCGGCAGCTATGGCACGTCTCCAATTTGTTCCGCATCCCGGGACAGGAGCGGCTGGCTCAGCGCCTCGTCGACAACAGCTTTGCCGACACCGTGTTTTTTGGCAATTCCGGGGCCGAAGCCTGCGAACTGGCACTGAAGGTGGCGCGCAAATACCAGCATGAAACCGGCCATCCCGAGCGCTACCGGACCATCGGTTGCGACGGCTCGTTTCATGGCCGCAGCTTTGCCACGCTCGCGGCCGCCGGAAACGAGCGATATCTCGAGGGCTTCGGCCCGCCGATGGACGGGTTCGACCATGTCGCCTTTGGCAATCTGAACGAGATGCGGGCAGCGGTCGGCAGCGAGACCGCCGCGATCATCATCGAGCCGGTGCAAGGCGAGGGCGGGGTGCGCCCCGCGACCGACGAGTATCTGCGCGGCTTGCGGGCGATCGCCGACGAGTTCGGCCTGATGCTGATCTTCGACGAAGTGCAGTGCGGGATGGGGCGCACCGGCAAGCTGTTCGCCTATGAGTGGTCCGGTGTCACCCCGGACATCATGTCGATCGCCAAGGCGCTGGGTGGCGGCTTTCCAATCGGCGCCTGCCTCGCCACCGAGCGGGCGGCGGTCGGCATGGGACCCGGCACGCACGGTTCGACCTTTGGTGGCAATCCGCTGGCCGTGGCCGCCGGCAACGCCGTGCTCGACGTGATGCTGGCGCCGGGCTTTTTCGATCAGGTCGAGGCCAGGGCCCAGCTGTTTCGCCGTCGGCTCGAAGAGCTGGTGCGCTCCTACCCCAAGCTGTTCGCCGAGCTGCGCGGCACCGGCCTCTTGCTCGGCATCCGCTGCGTCGTGCCGGCCGGCGATTTCGTCACCCGGCTGCGCCAGAACGGCCTCCTGGCATTGACCGCCGGCGACAACGTGCTGCGCCTCTTGCCGCCGCTGATCGTCAGCGAGGCCGAGATCGGCCAGGCGATGGACATCCTGCACAAGGTGGCGCGGGAATGGTCGGCCTGAGGCGCGCCGCCGGCGCCGCGGAGCGGATCGACGGGCGGTTGGCGCCGCCCGACCCGCCGCGCCATTTCCTTGATCTCGACCAGTTCGAGAGCGCCGAGCTGCACCACATCCTCGATCTGGGGACCGCATACAAGAACGGACGCCGCGACCGCCCGGGCGCCGGCAAGACGCTGGCGATGATCTTTGAAAAGCCGTCGACGCGAACCCGTGTCTCGTTCGAGGTGGCGATGCGCCAGCTCGGCGGCGACACGATCTTTCTCAACACGGCGGACAGCCAGCTCGGCCGCGGTGAGAGCGTCGCCGACACGGCGCGCGTCCTGTCGCGCTATGTCGATGCGATCATGATCCGCACGCACGAGGTTGAAAAGCTCGACGAGCTCGCGCGGCACGCGACCGTTCCGGTCATCAACGGGCTGACCCAAGCCTCGCACCCGTGCCAGATCATGGCCGATGTGATGACGCTGCAGGAAAAGAAAGGGCCACTCGGCGATCAGGTCGTAGCCTGGAGCGGCGACGGCAATAATGTCGCGGCGAGCTGGATCCATGCCGCGGTCCGTTTCGGCTTTGTGTTGCGGGTCGCCTGCCCAACGGAGCTCGCCCCGCCGCAGCTTCTGCTCGACTGGGCACGGCGCGAGGGTGGCCGGGTCAGCCTGACGAGCGAGCCACAGCGCGCAGTCGCCGGCGCTGATTGTGTCGTCACCGACACCTGGATCTCGATGGGCGACAAGGAAGGCAGCAACCGGCACAATCTGCTGGCCCCATATCGCGTTGACGGGCCCTTGATGGCGCAGGCCAAGCCCGGGGCGATCTTTATGCATTGCCTGCCGGTCAAGCGCGGCGAAGAGGTCAGCGCCGAGGTCGTCGACGGCGCGCAGTCGGTGGTGTGGGACGAAGCCGAAAACCGGCTGCACGCGCAAAAAGGCATCCTCGCCTGGTGCCTCGATTGACCGTCTTTGCGCCCGATGGCCCGCGCAGCCACCCACCCGCCGCGCAGGAGAAGCCGATCTTGAGCTCGTCCGACGAAGCGCCGCCCGACGATCTGATCCAGCCGTTTCGCATCGATCCGTTCGCTCTGCGCGGCCGGCTGGTCCGGCTCGGACCCACAATCGACCATATCCTGTCACAACACGACTATCCGGAGCCGGTGGCTGCGATGCTCGGCGAAGCGATCACGCTTGCCGTGCTGCTCGCCGGCGCGCTCAAATATGACGGTGTCTTCACCTTGCAGACCAAGGGTGACGGGCCGATCGGGCTGATCGTCGCCGATGTGTCGACGGATGGAGCGGTGCGCGGCTACGCCCAGTACGACGAGGCCAAGCTCGATAGCGCGGGTGCGGCAGGGCCGACCAGCCGCTCGGTGCTGCGCCTGTTGGGCAAGGGGTATATCGCGTTTACCGTCGATCAGGGCGAGGACACCGACCGCTACCAGGGCATTGTCGAGCTGTCGGGGGCCAACCTCGCCGATTGCGCCCAGCATTATTTCCGCCAGTCGGAGCAGATCCAGGCCGGGATCAAGCTCGCGGTCAGCCGCAGCGGCCCGGACGGTGGCTGGCGCGCCGGCGGGCTGATGCTGCAGCGGGTGCCGCCGGAGGGCGGCTACCACGTCATCGCCGATGATGTCGAGGATGGCTGGCGGCGCGCGATGGTGCTGATGAGCTCGGCCACGGTGGGCGAGCTGACCGACCCGCTCTTGTCACCGCACCGGCTGTTGTTACGGCTGTTTCACGAAGACGGCGTGCGGGTCTACGACACGCACCCGCTCGAAGCGCGTTGCCGCTGCTCGCGCGAGCGCATCGAGATGATCCTGCGCGCCTTCCCGGCTGACGAGCTCGACGACATGCAGAAGGAGCGGGTCACCACCGTGACCTGCGAATTCTGCAGCACCCGCTATGTCTTCGACGCCGACGAGATCGGCCGCCTCGCTCCAGCCTAAACCGGGCCGAGCGTCTGGCGGTGGCATGAGCGCAGATTATCGGGACGAATGGCGCGCGCGGTTTGGTGATGACGGCGGGCTGCCGGACAATTTGGCCGAGCTGCCGGAGCTGCGCCGGATGCTGCTGCGCCGGACCCACCGCCGCTACGCGCAGCGCCCGGTCGAGAAAGGGCTGCTGCGCCTGCTGCTCGGGGCCGCGTTCTCGGCCTCGTCGAAATCTGATTTTCAACAGGCATCGGTCGTGCATGTCGCCGAGCGCGGCCGGCGCGAGCAGCTGGCGGCACTCGTTCCGGACATGCCGTGGATCGGCACCGCTCCGGAATTTCTGGTGTTCTGCGGCGACGCGCGGCGGCTCGAACGGATCGGCGAGCTGCGCGGCCACAAGCAGGACAATGGCCGGCTCGAAGGCTTTTTCAACGCCGCGATCGATGCCTCGCTGGTTATGCAGACCTTTATCCTGGCGGCCGAAAGTGCGGGCCTCGGCTGCTGCCCGATCAGCGTCATTCGCAATCATGCCGATGCCGTCGCCACGATCCTGGAGCTGCCGGACAAGGTCTTCCCGGTGGCCGGCCTGTGCGTCGGCTATCCGGCCGCCGATGGCTTTGTCAGCATGCGCCTACCGCTGGCCGTCACCCTCCACACCGACCATTACGACGACACTGGGCTGGCCGAAGCGATCGCCGCCTATGACCGTCGCCGCGCGCAGCGCTACACGCCGCCGCGCGAGCAGCAGCGCGCTCCCGACCGGTTTGGCTACGCCGATTTTTATGGCTGGTCGGAGGACAAGGCACGGCAGGCCGCTGCCTCCCCCGAGGGCGAGACCTTCCCCTCGCATCTACGCGCCCGCGGCTTCACCTTCGATTAGGATCCATCGAGCTTCGCGACGGCCTCCGCGGGTTCTCGGCGCGGCGCCAACCAGCGTTCGATAAAGCCGGCCGCCACCTCGCTCGCCCCGAATTGAGCAAGGTTCTTGTGAGTGGCTCTGGGCGCGAACCAGCCCTCCTTCGGCGCCGCCGCAGCTGCCAGCAGCGCCCGCCCCATCCGAGCCGGGACAAGCCGGTCCTGCTCGCCGTGCAATACCAGAAGCGGGGCGCCGATCCGTCCGATGCGCGACAACGAGTCGAACCGGTCGCGCAGCATGATCCCGACCGGCAGCCACGGGTAGTGATACCGGGCGGCGGCGGTGATGCTGGTGAAGGGCGCCTCGAGCACAACAGCGCCGACGCGGTGCCGGCTGGCGAGATAGACCGCGGGACCGGTTCCAAGCGATTCGCCCCATAGCACAAGCCGCGTGGAGGCGATCCGTTCATTGCCGAGAAAATCGAGCGCCGCTTCGGCATCGAGATAGAGACCGCGCTCGGAGGGCCGGCCCGGATTGCCGCCATAGCCGCGATACTCGGTCAGCAGCACGCCATAGCCCGCGCTGGCGAGGCGCAGCAGTCGATCGGCCCGATAGCCGATATGTCCACCATTGCCATGAAAATAGACGATGACCGGGCGCTTCCCGAACGGCGGACGGTACCATGAAAACAAAGAGAGACCGTCCCGCGTTCGCAGCGTGACTTCGCGGACGCCGGCGAGATCGAGACCGGCCAGGTTCGGATGCACCCGGTCCGGGTGATAGAGCAGCCGCCGTTGCAGCGCGAACAGGGCGGCCATGATCGCGCCGTAGCCGAGAGCCGCGCCGCCGAGAACTGGCCAGAGCACGATAGCCGCGCCTCAGGAAACCGGTAGCGCCACCCGCTCGCGCTCGCTGCGGCGCAATTTGACGCTCGCCGATTTGAGCTGACCGCAGGCGGCGAAAATGTCGCGGCCGCGCGGTGTGCGAACCGGTGCCGAATAGCCGGCGGCGAAGACGATGTCGGAGAACGCAGCGATCGCCGCTGCGCTCGAACATTCGTATGGCGCGCCGGGCCACGGGTTGAACGGGATCAGATTGACCTTGGCCGGGATGCCGGCCAACAGCCGCACCAGTTCGCGCGCTTCGGCCGGGCTGTCGTTGATGCCCTTCAGCATGACATACTCGAAGGTGATACGGCGCGCATTGCTGCTGCCTGGATAGAAGCGGCAGGCATCGAGCAGCTCGGTGATCGGGTATTTGCGGTTCAGCGGCACCAGCCGGTCACGAATCTCGTCGCGCACCGCATGCAGCGAGATCGCCAGATTGACCCCGAGCTCGGCGCCGCAACGGCGGATCACCGGCACCACCCCCGCGGTCGACAGCGTGATCTTGCGGCGTGAGATCGACAGCCCCTCCGGGTCCATGACGATCCGCATCGCGGTGGCGATATTGGCGAAATTGTAGAGCGGCTCACCCATGCCCATCAGCACGATATTCGTCACCTGCCGGTCGTCGCGCGGCGATGGCCATTCGCCAAGCGCATCGCGCGCGATCATGACCTGCCCGACGATTTCGGCCGGCCCGAGATTGCGGACCAGCGGTTGCGTCCCGGTATGACAGAACGTGCAATTCAAGGTGCAGCCAACCTGTGAAGATACGCATAACGTGCCGCGATCTTCCTCGGGGATGTGAACGGTCTCGACCTCCTGACCGTCGGCAAACCGCACCAGCCATTTGCGGGTGCCGTCCTGCGACACGAGCGCCTGCACGACGGCCGGACGCAGCAGCTCGAAATGCCCGGCGAGGCGGTCGCGCATAGCCTTCGACAGCGTGGTCATCGCGGCGAAATCGGTTGTCCCGCGATGGTAGATCCAATGCCAAAGTTGCCGGGCGCGATAAGGCTCGGCCCCAAACTCGGCGAGCACCGCCGCGAGCTCGGCGCGACCGAGCCCGACGAGGTTGCGCCCCGGTGCCGCCTCCAAAATGTGGTCCGATATCATTCCGGCCGCGCGCCGGCGCGCTGACGCATGACCGTCTTCACCCTCAGCGCTTGACGCCACAGGCCTTGTCGATCATAGCCAGGGTCTGGGTGAAGCCGCCGAGCGAATAGCTGTCGGTCACGGTCGCTCCTTTGGCGGCGGTGCCGCTGAACAGCGCGCTCCGACCCTTGACCATGGCCTCGACGATCGCTTTGTCGGTATCGGACGTGCGCGACCAGGCGCCGTCGCTCTTGGTGAACAGGTCGAATTTTGTGCCATCGATATCGACCGAGGCGTCGCTGCCCGGCTTCAGCGTCGTGCCAGCGTCGAAGTTCACGACATTGAACGCGTTCTCCTTGGGCCGGTGGGTCACCGTCAATGAAGGCGGCCGCCGCCGTAAACGGGCCGGCTCGGACTTTTCAGGAGCGCCGGCGAGATAGCAGACCGGCCCCGGTCCGGCCTTGTAGAGATAGGCGCTCCATGGGCCGGCGCCGCCGATGCGCTGGGCCGCGATCGACCGGTGCGGCGCCAGCGCATGGTGCGGGGCGGCTCGTGCGGCGACTGGCACCGCTGCCACCAGGACGAGCCCCAACGCGGCGCCGAAACCGCTTCTACCGCAGATTCTCATGAACTTACCTTAGCCGCGTGCGCACGCGAATGTCACGCCCCCGGCGTGAGCTGCGACGCTTGCTCGCGAACCCCCCAGTGGTCAAATTGCCGGCTCCGAACAAGCCGCCTCCCCGCGCGCGGCCTCTCCCGCCAGCCGGGAAAACCGGGCACAATGCAAAAGATGGACGAGATTACGATCCGCCCGGCGCGGCCTGCAGACGCCGATGACATCGCCCGGCTCGATGTCGAGACCTGGCGCACGACCTATGCCGGAATGCTGTCCGCCGATTATCTGGTCGGGTTGTCGGCGCGGCGCCGCACGATCGGCTGGCGAATGGTGATCTTGCGCGAGCCGCGCGATGTTCGTGTCGCAATCGACGCGGCGGGCACGATTCTCGGTTTCGGCAGTTGCGGACCCAGCCGCGGCGAGCACCATTTTCCGGGCGAAGTATTCACGCTCTATGTGACACCCGACCATCAGGATCAGGGGATCGGTCGGCGCCTGCTGCTCGCGCTGTTCCGCCGCCTGGTCGCCTCCGGTCTCGACGCGGCAATCGTCTGGGTCCTGCACGACAATCCGAGCCGCTTTTTTTACGAACGCCTCGGCGGACGGCGGGTGAGCGGCAAGCGGATCGCCGTCGGCAGCAGCCGGGTCGAGGCCGTCGCCTATGGCTGGCGTGATCTGCCGGGCTTTCTGGCAGCGGTGCCGAGCGCCGATCACGAGCCTGAACCGTGAGCGCGCCCGTCGTCCCCTAAGCGCGCCGGCATCGAGCAGATCCGTCAGCGCAGCCGGAAATAGTGGACGCTGAACAACTCGCCCGGGTCGGTCCAGGTATCGACCGGACGAAAGCCGGCTGTCGCTGCCAAGGCGCGAAACTCCGGCACCGAGTATTTATACGAATATTCGGTATGGATCAGCTCGCCGGCGGTAAAGGCGAACGGGCGGCCGGCGATCGTCGCCCATTGGTCGGCGAGGCTGCGGACATAGATCTCGACCCGCCCCTCGGCCTCGTTATACACGGCGAAATGCGCGAACAGGTCGAGATCGAGATCGCCGTCGAGCTCGCGGTTGATTCTCTCAAGCACGTTGAGGTTGAATGCGGCCGTTACACCGGCGCGATCGTTGTAGGCGGCTTCGAGAATACGCGGGTCCTTTTTCAGATCGGCGCCGATCAGCATCTCGCCGCCGGGACCGAGGATGCGTGCGCAATTGGCGAGAAACCGCCGGGCGGGATCGGGCTCGAAATTGCCGATCGTCGAACCGGGGAAGAACCCGACGCGCTTGCCGCTCGGACCGGACAGCGGCGGCACCGCAAACGGGCGGGTATAGTCGGCACATACCGCGACGACCGGCAGGTCCGGGAAATCGCCGGCGAGCGAAAGTGCTGCCTGGTGCAGATGCTCGCGCGAAATATCGACCGGGACGTAGGCCGCCGGACGGTCGAGCGCCCGCAGCAGGATGCGCGCCTTGTCGCTGGCACCGCTGCCGAATTCGATGATCCGGCAGTGCGACCCCATCTGCGCCGCGATCTCGCCGGCGTTCCCTTCGAGGATCGCGATCTCGGTGCGGGTCGGATAATATTCAGGAAGCCGGCAGATCTCCTCGAACAGCGCCGAGCCGCGCGTGTCGTAGAAGAACTTGCACGGGATCGCCTTGTGCGGCCGCGCGAGCCCGTTCAGCACGGCATCGCGAAAGCTCTCCTCGCCGGGTGCGAGATCGACAAAGCTAAAGCGCGAACCCTCCCGCATCAAAGATCCTCCGCGAGCCGCAGCCCGGAAAACGCCCAGCGTGCCGCGGGCGGAAAAAAATTGCGATAAGTCGCCCGCGCGTGTCCGGTCGGGGTGACCGCGGCGCCACCGCGCAGCACCATCTGATTGCACATGAACTTGCCGTTGTACTCGCCGACCGCACCCGCCGCGGCGCGAAAGCGGGGATAGGGAACATAGGGGCTTGCCGTCCATTCCCAAACATCGCCGAACATCTGGCGCAGTGCCGCGTCGCCCGTCTCGGCACCGGCGGCGAGATCGGCACACGGATGATACCGGCGAGCATCGGCGAAATTGCCGGCGACCGGCAAATGCTCCGCGGCGACCTCCCACTCGGCCTCGGTGGGCAGCCGCTTACCCGCCCATTTGGCGTAGGCGTCGGCCTCGAAAAAGCTGACATGACACACCGGCTCGGAAAGGTTCAGCCGGCGCCGTCCGGACAGAGTAAAGATCGACCAGACGTCATCATCGTCCTGCTGCCAATAGAGCGGCGCCGTCCAGCCCTGCTGCCGAACCGTCGCCCAGCCATCCGACAACCAGAATTCCGGCCGCCGGTAGCCGCCCGCCTCGATGAATTCGTGGTATTCGCCGCAGCTGACCGGGCGGCTGCCGAGCCGGAACGGTTCGAGCCAGACCTTGTGTCGCGGCGTCTCGTTGTCGAACGCAAAACCCGTACCGCGATGCCCGATCTCAACGAGGCCACCCGGATGGGCGAACCAGCCGAGCGGGCTCGTCACGGCGGCGATCTGTGGCTGCGGCGCCTGATAGGCGGGCAACAGCGGATTGACCGAAAATACATGCTTGATGTCCATCAGCACCAGCTCCTGGTGCTGCTGCTCGTGATGAAGGCCGAGCTCAATCAGCGGCGCCGCACTGTTCCAGGCGGCATCGGCCGCGCGCCGGGCAAAGCGGGCCATCGCCGCACCGACATGATCGCGATAGGCGCCGACCACATCGACCGTCGGCCGCGACAGCATGCCGCGCTCGGGTCGCGGGTGCCGCGGTCCGGCCGCCTCGTAATAGGAGTTGAACAGATACCCGAAGGCTGGGTCGAACACGCAGTAGTCGGGATCGAACCGGCCGAGCACAAAGGTCTCGAAGAACCACGTCGTGTGCGCCAGATGCCATTTTGTCGGGCTGACATCGGCCATCGACTGGATCGACTGATCCTCGGCGGTCAGATTGGCGGCGAGCGCCTCGCTGCAGCGGCGCACAGTCTCGAACCGGTCAAGCACCAAGCGGCGCTCGGCGGCGCCAGTACAGGGTTGGATGGCGGTGTCGGGCACGAGCTCCCCCCAAGCTAGGTCGATGTCGCGGTCAACGCCACGGCCGCCGTTTTGTTGCCCTCGCCGAGATAGCGGCGGCGCAGATGGCGCACAAAGCTCGCGGTGCCGAGCGGCCGCCCGGTGGCGTTCTCGACCAGCTCCGCGGTCGACAAGAGCGAGCCCCGGCTGTGCACCTGCTCGCGCAGCCAACCGAACAGCGGCGTGAACTCGCCGGCCGCGATATCGCGCATCACCTCGGGCATCGCCTCGCACGCAGCCTCGAACAGCTGGGCCGCGATCAGCGCGCCCAGGGTATAGGTCGGGAAATATCCCCACGAGCCGTCATACCAATGGATGTCCTGAAGACAGCCGTCACGATCGTTGTCGGGAGCGACGCCGAGCAGCGCGCGCAGCCCATCTGCCCAGGCACCGGGAAGCTCCGCAGCCCGCAGATCCCCGGCGATCATCGCCTGTTCGAGGCGATAGCGCAGGATCACATGGGCAGGGTAGGTAACTTCGTCGGCTTCGACGCGGATCAGGCTGCGGCCGACCCGGATCTGCCGGCGATGAAGCGCCTCGGCCTGCCAGAACGGACCTTCTCCAGCAAACACCTCACGCAGGACCGGTGCCGCAAAACTCGCAAAGGCGGAGCTGCGGCAGACCTGCATTTCGAGGAGCAGGGACTGGCTTTCGTGGACCGCCATGCCGCGGGCCGCGCCGACCGGCTGCAAGCGCCAATCCGCCGGCAGGTTGCGCTTGTAGAGCGCATGCCCGGTTTCATGCAAAACCCCCATCAGCGCCGTTGCAAAATCGCGCTCGTCATAGCGCGTCGTGACGCGCACATCCTCGGGGGCGCCGCTCGAAAACGGATGGGCGCTCACATCGAGCCGGCCATGGGCAAAGTCGAAGCCGACCGCTGCCATCAGCCGCAGCGCGGCGCGCCGCTGGTCGGCGACCGCAAACCGGCCGGGTGGCGGTGGCGGCGGCGGCATCGCCGCCTGACGGGTCAGCACGGCCTCCAGCAAATCGGGCAGCATTTCGGCGAGCTCATCGAATAATCGGTCGATCGCCGCGACCGAGCCACCCGGCTCGTAGCGATCGAGCAGCGCCTCGTAGCGGCCGACCCCGAGCCGCGGAGCCTTGACCGCTGCGACTTCGCGCTGCAGCCGCAGCATCTCTTCGAGCAATGGCAGCACCGCGGCGAAGTCATCCGCCGGGCGGGCTTCGCGCCACACCGCCTCGCAAGCGCACGACAGCCGCGACACTGCCTCGACCAGCTCGCCCGGCACTGCTGCAGCATGCGCGTAACGCCGCGCCATCTCGCGCAGATTGGCATTCTGCCAGCGATCGAGCATACCGCGCTCGGTCTCGGCCGCGGCCAGCAGCTCGCCGGTCTCGGTCGCGGTCAGCGTGTTATGCACGAGCCGGCTCAGCGTCGCCAACTGCTCGGCACGGGTCGCCGCCCCGCCGCGCGGCATCATCGTCGCCGCGTCCCAGTTGAGCACGCCGATCGCCTCTTCGAGCGCGCCCAGCCGGCGAAATCGCGCTTCCAGCTGCTGATAGGCGGTCATCAATGCTCCCGGCTGCGGCGATGGAATAGGACATAGATGACGATCATGGCAACCGCCAGGGAAAACCAGGTGATCGCATATTGCAGATGGTGGTTTGGCAGGGCGAGGCGCGTCAGCCCGCCTTTCGGCCAGCCACCGGGATTGGGGGTGGCGTCGGCGTCGATGTAGAACGGCGCCACGTTGTCGAGGCGGTCGGCCTTGGCCATCGCCGGCAGATCGACCCAGAACCAGTAGTTCAGATCGGGCCGGTTGTCGGGGATGAACCAGTTCGGCCGTCCTTTAGGTGGCAGTCGCAGCAGACCGCGAACCTTCACCCGCCCGCTCGGCTCGCCCATCGGGCGCCGATCGCGATCTTTGAGCGTCGTTGGAACAAAGCCGCGATTGATAAAGACGACACGGCCGCCCTCGCGCAACGGGGTCAGCACGTGAAACCCGGCGGTCCCATCGGGTGCGGTGGCGGCGACAAACAATTCCTTGTCGTTGAGCAGCACCCCGCTGGCGCTGACATGGTGGAATTCCATGCCGCGCGCCACAGCGCCGCTCGATGGCACCGGCACCGCGGGTGCGGCGACGCCGGCCGCTCGGGCGGCGATCAGCCCCTCCTTCCAGGACAGCCGATGGACCTGCCACACGCCGAGACCGAGGCATAGCAGCACGATCGGCACGGCCAGCACGGTCGGCCAGAATTGCGGACGAAACCCGCTCATCACCAGCCCGCTTCTGGCCGCACGATGCGGCCATATGGCGAGGGTGGCGGCAGCGCTGCTGCCGCCGTCTCGACACCGTCCGCGCCCGAGAGGCGCCGCCACCATGCGCGGCCGCGGATCAGACCCAGCGGCGCCGCACCCGGCCCGACCCGACGATCAGCCGGCTCCGGCCGCGTAGGTAGCGCCGGCGCTGCCCCACCAATAGATACAGACGAATAGAAACAACCACACGACATCGACAAAATGCCAATACCACGCTGCCGCTTCGAGACCAAAATGATGGTCCGCCTTAAAATGGCCGAGCCACGCCCGGCACAGGCAAACAAATAGGAATGTCGTGCCGATAATCACATGAAAGCCATGAAACCCGGTAGCCATGAAAAATACTGACGGGTAGATCCCGCCGGTAAAGTGAAACTCGGCGTTGGCGTATTCGAAGGCCTGCAGCGAGGTGAAGCAGAGGCCGAGCACAACGGTTACCGCGAGGCCGCGCACCAGCCCGCTATGGTCGCCTTCGAGCAGCGCGTGGTGGGCCCAGGTCACGGTCGTGCCGGACAGCAGCAGCACCAGCGTCAACAGGAACGGGAACACAAACGGATCGGAGGGCGCGATACCCTTGGGCGGCCACACCCCGCCAACAGGAAACAGGCTCGATGAAAAGAACGCCCAGAAAAAGGCGACGAAAAACATCACCTCGGAAAAGATGAACAGCGCCATGCCATAGCGCAGCCCGAGCCGCACGATTGGCGTGTGGTAGCCCTGGAAGGTCGCCTCGCGGATGACGTCGCGCCACCACACGGCCATGATCGCGAGGATGCTCAGCAGCCCGATGATCAGCAGCGTCCAGTCGTCCCCGTGCAGATAGAGAATACCGCCGCCAAAGGCGAGCCCGGCGGCAACGGCACCGAGGATCGGCCACGGGCTCGGCGCGACCAGGTGATAGGGATGCTTTGGCGCGCCATGCGCACCATGCACGGCATGCGTCTCACTCATCGTGCGTCTCGCTTATCACTTGCATCGTGCTCACGAATTTGTCCGGGGATCGGGTCTGGCGCGCCGCATATGCTATCCGGCGATCTGCACCAGGGTGATAGCGTAGAGCAGCACCGCCACCCCGGCGATCAGCGCAAACAGCACCCAGTTTCGCGCGCGCAGCGTCTTGTCACGCGTGCCCTGCGGGCCGGTTCCGGTCACACCCAACCTCCAGCGCTACGATCGAGCAGCAGCAGGCTGAAGATCAGGAACAGATAGAGCAACGAGAACGCGAACATGCGCCGTGCGCTGCGATCGCCCGCGTCGCGCCAGACCTGGATCGCAGTCCCGGTGAAGATCATGCTCAGCGCAAGCGCGGCCACCCCATAAATCGCCCCGGCAATCCCGAGAAGCCAGGGTGCCAGCGCCGCCGGCCAGAGCGTCAATGTATAGATCAGCATCTGGCATTTGGTCTGGCGAGGACCGGCGACGACCGGCAACATCGGTACCCCAGCCTTCGCGTAATCCTCGGTGCGATATAGAGACAGGGCCCAGAAATGCGGCGGCGTCCACAGAAAGATGATCGCAAACAGGGCGATGGCACCCCAGCCGATCCCACCGGTCACCGCGGCCCAGCCGATCATCGGCGGCAATGCCCCGGCGGCGCCGCCGATCACGATGTTCTGCGGAGTGCGGCGCTTGAGCCAGATTGTATAGACAAAAACATAAAAGCAGATGGTCAGCATCAGCAAGCCGGCGGCGGCCCAATTCAGCGCCAGCGCCATCAGCAGCACCGCGCCGACCGCCAGCACCACGCCAACCCCGAGCGCCTCGCCCGGCGCCATCCGACCCGCCGGCAACGGGCGCGCCGCGGTGCGCCGCATGATCGCGTCGATATCGCGGTCATACCACATGTTGATTGCACCCGCGGCACCGGCGCCGAGCGCGATGCACAGCACCGCGACAACGGCGAGCACCGGGTGAAGATGGCCCGGCGCCACCGCGAGCCCGACGAGACCGGTAAAGACCACCAGCGACATCACCCGCGGCTTCAGGATTTCGACATAATCGCCGAGCGTCGCCAGCGGCGTCGGCGCGAGCCGGGCGGCGGCCGGGGGAGCCTCGAGCAATTGTGACACCGGCTCTGGGCTCCCTAATGGACGACCGGGATTTCGTCGTAGCTGTGGAATGGCGGCGGCGACGACAGCGTCCATTCAAGTGTGGTTGCGCCCTCGCCCCAGTAATTGGCCCCGACCCGCCGCCCGGCGAACAATGTGTGGAACACGATAAAGATGAAGAACAGCGTCGAGGCGTAGGAGATATACGAGCCGATCGAGGCCACGAAGTTCCAGCCGGCAAAGGCGTCGGGATAGTCGACGATGCGGCGCGGCATGCCCGCGACGCCGAGAAAATGCATCGGGAAAAAAGTCAGATTGACGCCGATGAATGTGGTCCAGAAATGGATCTGGCCAAACGTCTCGTTGTAGGTGCGTCCCGACATCTTGCCGATCCAATAATAGAATGCGGCGAACAGCGAGAACACCGCGCCCAGCGACAGGACGTAATGGAAATGGGCGACAACGTAATAGGTGTTGTGCAACGAGAAATCGACGCCGGCATTGGCCAGCACCACACCGGTCACACCGCCGATCGTGAACAGGAAGATAAAGCCGATCGCGAACAGCATCGGTGTTTTGAACTCGATGGACCCACCCCACATCGTCGCGATCCACGAGAAGATCTTGACCCCGGTCGGCACGGCGATGACGAACGTCGCTGCGGTATAATAGGCGCGCGCGTCGATCGAAATCCCGGTCGTGAACATGTGATGCGCCCACACGACGCAGCTGAACCCGCCAATCGCCAACATGGCGAGAACCATGCCGACATAGCCGAAGATCGGCTTTTTTGAGAAGGTCGCGACCACCTGGCTGATCATGCCAAAGCCGGGGATGATCATGATGTAGACTTCGGGGTGACCAAAAAACCAGAACAGGTTGAGGAACAGGATCGGGTCGCCGCCGCCGGATGGCTTGAAGAACGTAGTGCCGAAATTACGGTCGGTCAGCAGCATCGTGATGGCACCCGCCAGCACCGGGAGAGCCAGCACCAGCATGGACGCGGTGACCAGCACCGACCATACAAACAGCGGCATCTTCCACAGCGTCATGCCCGGGGCGCGCATGTTGAAGATCGTCGTGATGAAATTGATCGCGCCAAGGATCGAGGACGCGCCGGCCAGATGCAGCGCGAAGATGACCATATCGACCGACGGCCCGGGCTGACCGACATCCGACAGCGGCGGGTAGAGCGTCCAGCCGGTGCCGGCGCCGCCGACAAAGGTCGATCCGGCGAGCAGCGCAAAGGACGGGACCAGCAGCCAGAAGCTGATGTTGTTCATGCGCGGGAAGGCCATGTCCGGCGCGCCGATCAGCAGCGGCACCATCCAGTTGCCAAACCCGCCCATCATCGCCGGCATGATCGTGAAGAAGATCATCATCAGGCCGTGCGCGGTGACGATGGTGTTGTACACCTGATGATCGGTGATGAACGTGTTGTGCGGGTGGAGCAGCTGGGTGCGCATCGTGATCGACAGCGCACCGGCAATCACGCCGGCCGAGATCGCAAAGATCAGATAGAGAGTGCCGATATCCTTGTGATTGGTCGAGCAGAACCAGCGGACAAAAAAGCCCGGCTGGGCGCCATGCCCATAGGCGGCGAGCTCGGCGTCGGCAACATCCGGCTGGTAGGCCATTTTCGATTCCCTAATCTTGGTTGCCGGAATCTCAGTTGCCGGCCGCGGCCGATCGGCCGGCCGCCGGTGACCCGGCAGCAGCGGCGACTCGCACCGCGGCGGTGCCTGAATCGTCCTGCGCGAACTGCTTTTTCGCAGCGACCAGCCAGCGCTTGAACTCGTCCTTGCTGACCGCCTTGACCTCGATCGGCATAAAGGCGTGGTTGAGCCCGCACAGCTGATCGCACTGGCCGCGATAGATTCCCGGCCGCTCGATATTGAACCAGGATGGGTTGATCCGGCCGGGGATCGCGTATTCCTGAACGCCGAACGACGGCACGAACCAATCATGCATCACATCGGTCGAGGTGATCTCGACCTTGATGTCGGTATCGACCGGCACGACCAGCGGGTTGTCCACGGTCAGGAGCCGGGGCTGCCCCGGTTTCAGATTGGCGTCCTGAACGAGGTTGCTGTCAAAGGCGAGCCCGCCAGCATCGGGATAGGCGTAAGACCAGTACCACTGATGCCCGGTGATCCTGATCGTCATCGCGTCCTTTGGCACCCGCGCCATGTAGTACATCAGCTTGAACGAGGGCACCGCGATGATCACCAGGATCAAAATTGGGATCAGGGTCCACAGGAGCTCGAGCGGCAGATTGTGCGAGGTATGCGTCGGCACCGGGTGGCGCCGGTGATGGAAGCGCCACATCGTGTAGAGCAACACGCCAAGGACAAGGGCGGTGATCAGAATGATAATGATCGTCAGCTTGTTATTGAACGCTTCGAGCCGCGCCTCGACCGGGGTGGCAGCCCGCTGAAAGCCGATCTGCCAGTCATGCGGCTCGGCCGCATCGGCGATCGCGCCGCCTGCCGCGGTGGCAATCCCCGCCAGCGCCAGCGCGCGCAGCGCCCGGCCCGTTGCCGCCCACCTCTGTGACCGCGCCATGCGCTTTTCGTCCCCCGCTCGGTCCAGTCCGCCAGTTGTGCGTGCCTCGGCGGCGGCACGCCGCGCGGCTACCGAGGACGCCTCGGCGCGGGCGACCCTACACCATCGGCGACGCGCCTCACAACCGGCCCAACCCATTGCGGCAAGCCGCCGCACACGCTGCTCGCGACGATCCGCGCCGCCCCGACGATCCCGGTGCGTGACGGCCGAGCCCGGTGCGTGACGGCCGCGGTTCACCAGCCTTTTTGCGATCTTCCGCTCGCGGCGGGCGCGGCCCATATTGAGGGCACAGCAGAGGAGTAGCCCATGGCCGATCTCGCCATCACCGACGAACTGTTTTTCGCGCGCACCGGCATGGATGCCGGACGGGTCGAGGCGATCGTGGCGCAAGCGCTGGCCGGAATGGACGATGGCGAGCTCTATCTCGAATACAGCCAGTCGGAGAGCCTGGCGCTCGACGACGGCCGCATCAAGAGCGCGAGCTTTGATACGACCCAGGGCTTTGGCCTGCGTGCCGTCGCCGGCGAAGCGGCGGGCTACGCCCATGCCTCCGATCTCTCCGAGGCGGCGATCCGGCGTGCCGCGGCGACGGTGCGGGCGGTGGCGAGCGGCTATAGCGGAACCATGGCCGGGCCACCCGCCGGCACCAACCGCAGCCTCTATACCGAGGTCAACCCGCTGGGTCTCGTCGGTCTCGCCGCCAAGACCCGGCTCCTGACCGAGATCGACGCCTATGCGCGCAGCCGCGATCCACGGGTGCGCCAGGTCATGGCGTCGCTCTCCGGCGTCTGGCAGGCGGTGCAGATCATTCGGGCCGATGGGACGCGGGTCGCCGACATCCGCCCGCTGGTCCGGCTCGGGGTCGCCGTCGTGGTCGGCGACGGGGACCGCATGCAAACTGGCTCCTCCGGGGCCGGCGGGCGCGTGGCCTACGAGCGCTACCTCGATCCGGCACATTGGCGCGAGCAGGTGGACGAAGCCTTGCGGCAGGCGCTCGTCAATCTCGACGCGGTGCCGGCGCCGGCCGGCGAGATGACCGTCGTGCTCGGGCCCGGCTGGCCCGGCGTCATGCTGCACGAGGCGATCGGCCACGGTCTCGAGGGTGATTTCAACCGCAAGAAGACTTCGGCCTTTTCCGGCATGATCGGCGAGCGCGTCGCGACGAGGGGAGTGACGGTGGTCGATGACGGCACGCTGCCCGACCGGCGCGGCTCGCTCTCGGTCGATGACGAAGGGACGCCGACCAGCTGCACCACGCTGATCGAGGACGGCATCCTCAAGGGATACATGCAGGACCGCATGAATGCCCGGCTGCTCGGTGCGGTGCCGACCGGCAATGGCCGGCGCGAAAGCTTTGCCTACGCGCCGATGCCGCGGATGACCAACACCTACATGCTGGCCGGCGACCACGACCCGCAGGAGATCATCGCCTCGGTGCCGCGCGGGCTCTACGCGGTCAATTTCGGCGGCGGCCAGGTTGACATCACCTCCGGCAAGTTCGTGTTTTCCGCCTCGGAGGCGTATCTGATCGAAAACGGCAAGATCGGGCCGGCGGTCAAGGGTGCCACCCTGATCGGCAACGGCCCCGATGCGCTCACCAAGGTCTCGATGATCGGTAACGATCTCGGTCTCGACCATGGCATCGGCACTTGCGGCAAGGACGGGCAAAGCGTGCCGGTCGGGGTCGGCCAGCCGACTTTGCGCATGGATGGGCTGACGGTCGGCGGCACCAGCGCATAGCCGAACCAAGCGCGGGAGCGCCGCGACCGGCGCCTCATCCTTTCTGACAAAAGGGGGGATCATGCGGTTTTGCGGCCGGGGACGGGCGCTCGCGCTCGCCGCTGCCGTCGCGGTGCTGCCGTGGGTCCGCGCCTCGGCCTGCACCGATCTCGCCGATGCCCGGTCGACGCGCTGGTCGCTGGCGACCGACCACGGCGTCTCCTGGCTGGTGACGCCTTGCGGACAGCGGTTTTTCAGCCTCGGCGTCAATGCCCTCGACGGCGGCTATCCCTATCGCCGCAAGGACGGCAAGACTTGGTACAGCTGGCCCGCGTTCGATCCGACCCGGGCGCAGTGGGTCGATACCGCCCGGCAGCGGCTGGCACAATGGGGCTTCAACAGCGCCGGCGGCTGGTCGCTGAGACCGCAGGTGCTGCGCCTGCCGACGATCATCGATCTCGAGCTCGGCCGCCAGGCCCGCTTTCACTGGTTTGACCCGTTTGCGCCCAAGACCGCGGCGCGGATGATGACGCTCGCCCGCAAGCTCGTCGCCCCCTATCGCAACAGCCCCTACCGGATCGGCTATTTCTCCGATAACGAGGTCGGCTGGTGGGCCGGCGCTTTGTTCGTCTTCTATTCGATGAAGCCGGCGAGCTCGGCCACAAAGCAGCGCTGGGTCGAGGCGCTGCACCACCATTACGCCGGCGATTGGACACGCTTCACTGCGGATTTTCAGCCACCCGCGGGCGTCGCTTCCTGGGTGCAGCTGCTCGCCACGACCAGGATGACCCATATGCGTCCGGGCGGCGATGGGATCCGCGCGGTGCGCGAATGGACCGGGATCGTCGCCCACCATTATTACGCGCTCGCCGCCAAAGCGATCCACGCCGCCGACCCGCAGGCTCTCTATTTTGGTGATCGTCTGCCGATTTATTACGACCCGGCGGCGGTGCGGGCCGAGGCCCCGTTTGTCGACGCGATCGCCACCAACTACAATGTCGACAGCAGCGACGGCTGGATTGCCCCCTATTATTTCGCCGGGCTGGCGCAGCTGTCCGGCGGCAAGCCGGTGCTGGTCTCGGAATGGTTTTTTGCTGCGAAGCAAAATCGCACCGGAAATCTCAACAACGGCCATCTGATGACGGTCGACACCCAGGCGGAGCGGGCCGCCGGTGCCGCCGCGGCGACCGAGAACTTCGCCGCGATCCCGGAGATCATCGGGGCTCACTGGTTCCAGTATTACGATCACCCCAAGGGCGGCCGTCAGGATGGCGAGGATTACGATTTCGGGCTCGTCGACATCAATGACCAGCCTTATCGACGGCTGACCGAAGCGCTCGCGGTCGCCAACCGGCGCGCTGTCGCGATCCACGAGGAGGCGACACCGCCGGCGCCCGGCAGCACCGGAGCGGCCACCATACCGCACGCCGATATCGCGCTCTCGGCCCGTTCGCTCTCAGATTGGCCAAAGCCGGCGAGCCTGTTGCCGCCGCTCGTCCCGTCACCGGGGGCGGTCGATTTTGGCGAGGCCTATCTGACGTGGAGTGCCCGCGGTCTGCAGCTGGCGACGATCGGCCAGGACTATTACGACCTCGATCTGCTCGCCTATCACGGGGCGTTTCCGCTGGGCGAAGCCTACCGGGTCGAGCTCGGGGTCGATATCGGACAGGGTCCGCGGCGCTTCACGCTGTTCTTTATTCCGCCGCGCACCAAGCTCCACGACTACCCGGAAATGAAGGCGGAGCTCTGCGCCGGCGCGGCCGAGCAAGCCATCCGGGACGGCTGCACCCCGATCACCGGTGGTCAGGCGGTCTATTTCGGCGCCGACCAGCCGCGCATCACCGCCGAAGCACGGATCCCGTGGTCGGCCCTCGGTATCGGCGCACCCGCCGCCGGAGCCCCGCTTAAGGTCGAGATCGCGATCACCTCCTGGGACCGCGACCGCTGGATGTCGCTGTCGGGCCGAGCACCGGATGCGGCGCTGGGTGATATCGCGGGCTGGCGGACGATGCGCCTCGGCGACGGTGCGCCGGCGATCGAAACCGGGTCGCGCTTTGCCGGCGCACCCGGCTGAACCCCGATCGGCCGAAATTCCGACTGGCACGGCTTGAGTGGACGGCGCGATGCGGCATCATGCGGCGTCGGCCAATAGGAATGGCGAGGGGGCAATGGCAGCGACTTTTCCCGATGGGTTTTTGTGGGGCGCCTCGACCGCCGCCTATCAGATCGAGGGCGCGGTGCGCGAAGACGGTCGCGGTCCGTCGATCTGGGACATTTTTTGCAGCGCACCCGGCACGATCGCCAATGGCGACAGTGGTGCCGTCGCGTGCGACCACTATCATCGCTGGCCCGAGGATGTGGCGCTGATGCGCGAGCTTGGCCTCGGCGCCTACCGGCTGTCGATCGCCTGGCCGCGGATCCTGCCCGAGGGGCGTGGCGCTGCCAATGCGAAGGGGCTCGAATTCTACGAGCGGCTCGTAGACGGTGTTCTCGAAGCCGGCATCGCGCCGTGGATCTGCCTCTATCATTGGGATCTGCCGCAGGCGCTCGAATATCGCGGCGGCTGGCAGAACCGCGACACCGCCCATTGGTATGCCGAATATGCCCAATTGGCGGCCCGCCGGCTCGGCGACCGGGTCAAGCACTGGGCAACCTTCAACGAGCCGAACTGCGCCTGCCTCAAAGGCTATGGCGATGGCGAGCACGCGCCTGGTATCCGCGGCCGGGCGAGCGCGCTCGCCGCGATCCACGTGATGAATTTGGCGCACGGGCATGGCGTCGCGGCGATGCGGGCGGAGCGGACCGATCTGCTGCTCGGCAACATCTACAATTTCCACCCCTACGAGCCAGCGAGCGAGCGGGAAGAGGACGAGATCGCCTGCGAGATGCTCGATGCGCTATGGAACCGCAGCTTTCCCGATCCGCAGATGCTGGGCCATTACCCCGAGCCGCTCGCCGCCGAGATGGTCGAGCCACTGGTCCAGCCGGGCGACATGGAGATCATCAAGCAGCCGCTCGACTACTTCGCATTCAACCACTACACCCGTTCGCGGGTGCGGCGCGACCCCGACCATCCGTTCGAGGTCGGCACATTGCCGCCCGAACCGGGCCGGCCGGTCACCGAGATGGGCTGGGAGATCGCCCCCGAGGCGTTTCGCCAAGTCATGATCGAAGCAAAGGAGCGCTACAGCGGGGAGCTGCCGATCTACATACTCGAAAACGGCGCCGCTTTTCCCGACCGGATCGAGGCCGATGGGCATATCCGCGACGAGCGGCGCATCGCCTATCTGCGCCAATATCTCGGCGCGGTGCAGGACGCGATTGCGGCCGGCGTGCCGGTCAAGGGCTATTTCGTGTGGTCACTGCTCGACAATTTCGAATGGACCCTCGGCTACAGCCGGCGCTTTGGCCTCGTCCATGTCGATTACGAAACGCAAGAGCGCCGTCCCAAGGATTCATTCCACTTCTACGCCGAACTTGCTGACGGCGCCCCGCTCGACCGCGAGTGAGCCCCATCTCCGCTGAGAGATCGGCGGTTTGTGGAGCTTGACTGACGAGGTTCCCTGGGCCGGTCCATGTTCCAGCTTGACGGTAGTGGGTCAACTGACCCACTACCAGCTTGACTGATGCATATCTCTCTGGTTATAGGTCTATTAATAGCCAGTTGGTTATCGATACAAAATGCCGAACGCTCATGATGTGCTCTTCAGGACGCTCGCCGACCCGACGCGGCGGACGATCTTCGAACGGCTGTGCCGCGACGGAGAGCAGACGGTCGGGGCTCTGACGGCTCGGGCCGGGGTCTCGCAGCCGGCCGTCTCAAAGCATCTTGGCATCCTGAAGCAAGCCGGGCTGGTGCGCGACCGCCGCGAGGGTCGCCAGACGCACTACAGCGCGCAGCTCGGCGCCCTGGCTCCGTTGATCGACTGGACCAGCCAAATCGCCGGCTTCTGGCAAAGCCGGTTCGACCAGCTCGAAGATCTGCTCAAAAGGATGGACCAATGAACGACCCCGCGACCGAAGCGCTCTCCGTCGTCGTCGAACGCGAGATCCCTCACCCGCCGGAAAAAATCTGGCGCGCGCTCACGCAGCCACACCTGATCGCGGAGTGGCTGATGAAGAACGACTTCAAGCCGGTCGTGGACCACCGTTTCAATTTTCGCGCTGATTGGGGCACCGTCGACTGTCGGGTCCTGGCGGTCGAACCCAACAAAACGCTCGCGTACACGTGGGCGGCCTATGGGGTCGAGACCGTCGTTACCTGGACTCTGACCCCGACAAGAAACGGGACCCAGCTGCGCATGGTGCAGTCGGGGTTCCGGCCGGATCAGCAGCAAGCCTACCAGGGCGCCCAGTACGGGTGGCAGCAGTTCTTTGCGGCCCTGGAACAGGTCTTGGCACGGATAGACTGAAGGCTGCCGCCACAAGGCAAAGCTAATAGGCGTAATCGGTGAAGACCGGATCGATCGCGCCGTGCCAGCGGGTGCGGAACGCTTCGAGCAATTCTTCGGCCGGGGTGCGGCCGGAGGCAGCGATCGCGAACAGCGGATCGAGAAAATGGGTTTCGTCATCGCCGAGCGCGCTGCGGCGGGCGCGGCGATGCAGCCCGTCGCGGGCGATTTCGAGCATTTCGAGGCCGACATCGCGCAATGTGCGGGTCCGCAGCGGCGTCGCCAGCGCCAGCCGCGGCACATCGCGCCGCATCGCCTCGCGCTCCGCCTCGGTCCAGTCGGCCACCAGCTCTGCCGCCGCGTCGAGCGCCGCTGCATCGTAAAGGATGCCGACCCACAGCGCCGGCAATGCGCACAGATGCCGCCACGGGCCGCCATCGGCGCCGCGCATTTCCAGAAACGTCTTGAGCCGGACCTCGGGAAAGGCGGTCGTCATGTGGTCGATCCAGTCGCCGAGAAGCGGGATTTCGCCGGGAAGCGCCGGCAGGCGACCGGCCAGAAAATCGCGAAAGGACTGCCCGCTCGCGTCGATATAGCGGCCGTCGCGGTAGACGAAATACATCGGCACGTCGAGCATCCAGTCGACATACCGTTCAAAGCCGAAACCCGGTTCGAACACAAACGGCAGCGTGCCGCAGCGGTCGGGGTCGGTATCGGTCCACACATGGCTGCGCTGGCTCAGCAATCCCGACGGCCGGCCCTCGACAAACGGCGAATTGGCGAACAGCGCCACCGCCACCGGCTGCAACGCCAGGCTGACCCGGAACTTCTTTATCATGTCAGCTTCGGATTGGTAGTCGAGATTGGTCTGGACCGTGCAGGTGCGCAGCATCATGTCGAGACCGAGCCGCCCTTTTTTCGGCATGTAGTCGCCCATGATGCGGTAGCGCTGCTTGGGCATCCACGAGATGTCCTTGCGCTGCCATTTCGGATCAAAGCCGAGCCCGATCATGCCGAGCCCCAGCTCGTCGCAGACCTCGCGCACCTGGCGCAGATGCTCGTGCACCTCGTCGCAGGTCTGGTGCACGGTTTCGAGCGGCGCGCCGGAGAGCTCGAACTGGCCGCCGGGTTCGAGGGTGATCGAACATCGCGCATCGTTCGACAATGCGATCGTATTGCCGTTTTCGACGACCGGCTTCCAGCCAAAACGCGTCATCCCGTGCAACAGCGCGGCGATGCCGTCCGGGCCGTCATATGGGACCCGCCGCAGGTCGGCGCGGCGGAACACGAATTTCTCGTGCTCGGTGCCGATCCGCCAGGCCGAGGGCGGTTTCGACCCGGCTTCGAGATGCTCGACCAGCTGGCGCTTGCTGGTGATCGGCTCTCCGGGCGTGCTCGGTGTCGTCGTCATGCTCGGCGAAACTCCGGCAAAATCGCTACCACAAGCTCGGC
>JBOHME010000014.1:0-56234 GCA_050729795.1 Allostellaceae bacterium
CCGGTGTGTTCGCCGACAACCGCTATTTCGACGTCGAGATCGAATACGCCAAAGCCGACGCCGACGATATTTTGATGCAGGTGACGGTGCACAACCGCGCCGACAGTGACGCCCCGCTGCATGTGCTGCCTCAGCTATGGGCGCGCAACATCTGGTCGTGGCGCCCTGATTCGATGAAGCCGCGGATCCTCACCCGCGGCGGCGGCTCGGTGTCGATCGATCATTCGCTGCTGCCGGCAATGCATCTTTTGTGTGATGGCCAGCCGGAATTCCTGTTTTGCGAGAACGAAACGAATGTGCGCCGGCTGTGGGGAACAGATGCGCCGGGGCAATACTTCAAGGACGGCATCAACGATTATGTTGTCCATGGCGACCATGAAGCGGTGAACCCGGCGCGGCTTGGCACCAAAGTCGCTGCGCATTACCGCCTCGCTTTGCCCTCGCATGGCACAGCTCGGCTGCGCTTGCGGCTCGCACCGGACGGCGCCGGAGCGAGCTTTGACGATTTCGATAACGTCATGCACCGCCGCCGGGACGAAGCCGACGAATTCTACGCCGCCCTGCAACAGCACATCGACGACCCCGACGCCCGGCTGGTGCAGCGCCAAGCCTTTGCCGGCATGCTGTGGACGAAGCAGTTCTACTATTACGACATTCCGGAATGGCTGGATGGCGACGCGCTCCAGCCGCCCCCGCCCGAGCAGCGCAAGCACGGGCGCAATTCCGAGTGGCGCCACCTGAACAACGCCGACATCATGTCGGTGCCGGACAAGTGGGAATACCCATGGTACGCCGCCTGGGATCTCGCCTTTCATTGCGTGACCTTGGCCCATCTCGACCCGGGTTTCGCCAAAAGCCAGCTGATCCTGTTGCGGCGGGAATGGTACATGGCGCCAAATGGCCAGCTGCCCGCCTATGAATGGGCCTTTGGGGACGTCAATCCGCCGGTGCACGCCTGGGCTACCTGGCGGGTTTACGAGATCGACCGCGAGCGCAGCGGCGGCCGGGGGGATCGGAATTTTCTCGAACGCGTCTTTCACAAGCTCCTGGTCAATTTTACCTGGTGGGTCAACCGCAAAGATGTCGAGGGGAGGAACATCTTCCAGGGCGGTTTTCTCGGTCTTGACAATATCGGCATTTTCGACCGCAGCGCGCCATTGCCGACCGGCGGCACGATCAACCAGTCGGACGGCACTGCCTGGATGGCGATGTACGCGCTCAACATGATGCGCATCGCGCTTGAGCTCGCCTTCGACGACCGGGTCTACGAGGACATCGCCTCGAAATTTTTCGAGCATTTCCTCTACATCGCCGAGGCGATGACCAATATCGGCGGCGAAGGGATTGGGCTGTGGGATGAAACCGACGAGTTCTATTATGATGTCCTGCATCTGCCCGATGGCGAACGGATCCCGCTGCGGCTGCGCTCGATGGTGGGTCTGATCCCGCTCTTCGCGGTCGAGGTGCTGGATTCGTCGGTTTTTACAAGGCTGCCGAACTTCACCGCGCGAGCGCTCTGGTTTCTCGATCATCGTCCGCAGCTGGCTCAGCTGGTTTCGCGCTGGCGCGACCCCAGCGCCGGCGAGCGGCATCTCTTGTCGCTGCTGCGCGGCCATCGCATGAAGCGGCTGCTCGCCCGCATGCTCGACGAGACCGAGTTCCTGTCGGAGCACGGTGTGCGCTCGCTCTCCAAGATCCACGAAAAGACGCCTTACGTGTTCGAGCATGCCGGCAACCGCATCAGTGTCGCCTATTCGCCCGGCGAGTGTGCCTCGAATGTGTTTGGCGGCAATTCGAACTGGCGCGGACCGGTGTGGTTTCCGGTCAATTTTCTGCTGATCGAATCGCTGCTGCGGTTTCACAGCTATTACGGCGACGATTTCAAGATCGAATGCCCGGTCGGCTCCAGCAATCTGATGCATATGGGAGAGGTCGCGGCCGAATTGTCGCGCCGGCTCTGCCGGCTGTTCCTGCGCGATGCGACCGGCCGCCGGCCGGTTTTCGGCGACTCGCCGCTCGAGCAGAACGACCCATATTTTCGCGACAATCTGCTGTTCTTCGAATTTTTCGACGGCGACAACGGCAGGGGTCTCGGCGCCTCGCATCAGACCGGGTGGACCGCGCTGGTGGCGCTGCTGCTGCACGCCTACCCGACCGCCGGCACCGCGAGGCAAGCCCCCAACGCATCCGCCGAGGCCGTTCTGCCCGAACCCGTCGGCGCGCGTTGAGGCGGATCCCGTTGGTGCACGATCCGCTCGACCGGTTGGCGCCGGTCCGCTTTGGGCGTGCGATCTGCGGCGATCTCGATGCGGCCGAGCGGCGCGAGTGGTGGATCGGCAACGGGCGCGGCGGCTATGCCGGCGGGACCATTGCGCTGAGCCTGACCCGGCGCTATCACGCGCTCTTGGTGGCTCCGGTCGAGCCGCCGCTCGGCCGGGTCCTGCTGTTGGCCAAAGCCGATGCGCGCATCATCGAAGGTGGGCGCACGCACCCGCTGTTCGCCAACCATTGGGCGAGCGGCGCCGTCGAGCCGCGCGGCCAGCTGATGCTCGAAAGCTTTCATCTCGACGGCTCGATCCCGGTGTGGCGTTTCGCTTTCGGCGGCCGGATCGTCGAGCACCGGATCTGGCTCGAGCCCGGCGCCGACACCGTCTATGCCGCCTGGCGGCTGGACAGCGAGACCGGTGAGGCGGGCGAAACGGGTGAAACGCCGCGGCTCGCCGTCACCCTGCTGGTCAATAGCCGCGATCATCACGGCGACACCTCGCCCCAATTTGCGCCGCGCCTCACCGCTGGCGACCACTCGCTGACCGTCGCCGCCGACCATTTCACGTTGCAGATCGTCGCGAGCGGGGGTGCCATCATACCGGGCGAGGACTGGTATCGCGATTTCGATCTGCCGGCGGAGCGCGAGCGCGGTCTCGGCGCCCGCGACCAGCATCGCCACGCCGGCGATCTTGAAATGCCGCTGCCGCCAGGGGTGTGGAGCGGTCTTGCCGCCAGCCGCACCGGTCGGCCAGCGGCCGAGCTCGGCCCTGCCCTTGCGCGCCGGCGGGCGCATGATCGCGCGGTGGTCGAGCGGGCGATGGCCACCGACCCGGTGTTTGCCGACGCGCCCGGCTGGGTCCTGCGGCTGGTGCTCGCGACCGATCTGTTCCTGATCGCCCGGCCCTTGCTGGACTTGCCCGATGGACGCTCGGTGATCGCCGGCTATCCCTGGTTCGGCGATTGGGGCCGCGACACGATGATCGCGCTACCCGGCCTGTGTCTGGCGACCGGACGGCTCGACGAGGCGCGGTCGATCCTCGAAACCTTCGCCGCCTTTGTCGATCGGGGCATGCTGCCGAATGTCTTTCCCGGCACCGGTGCCGCGCCCGAATACAACACCGCCGATGCGAGCCTCTGGTACATCGAAGCATGGCGCGCCTATCTCGAGGCGACCAGAGACGAGGCGGCGCTCGACAGGGTGTTCCCGGTGCTGGCCGGGATCATCGATTGGCATGTGAGCGGCACCCGCTACGCCATCGGCGTGGACCGCGCCGATGGGCTGCTCCATGCGGGCGAGCCCGGGGTGCAGCTGACCTGGATGGATGCGCGGGTCGGCGACCGGGTGATCACACCGCGCATCGGCAAGCCGGTCGAGATCAATGCGCTGTGGTACAACGCGTTGGTCGCGATGGCGGCGATGGCCCGACAGATCGGCGGGGTGGACGCCGAATATCGCGCCGCCGCGGCGGCGGCACGACGCGGCTTTGCCCGCTTTGCGCAGCCCGATGGAAAAGGACTTTACGATGTCATTGATGGCCCGGATGGGGCCGATGCGAGCCTGAGACCGAACCAGATCCTGGCGGTCAGCCTATGGGCGAGCCCGCTCGACCGGCCGCTGCAAGAGAGCGTGCTGCGGCGATGCGGCGCGCAGCTTGTGACTTCCTATGGCCTGCGCTCGCTGGCGCCTGATGCTGCGGCTTATCGTGGCATCTATCGCGGCACAGTCGCCGAGCGGGATGCCGCCTATCATCAGGGCACGGTCTGGGCGTGGCTCCTCGGACCTTGGGCACTCGCCCAGCACCGCGTATACGGCGATGCGGCGGCAGCGCAGCGATTGCTGGAGCCGGTCGCCGACCACCTCCTCGATGCCGGTCTCGGCCAGGTCAGCGAAATCTTCGACGCCGACCCGCCGCATCAGCCGCGCGGCTGCCCGGCGCAGGCCTGGTCGGTCGCCTGCGTCCTCGAAGCCTGGTGGCGGCTCGAGCATGCCAAATCCGCGACCGGGCCGGCGCCTTCGTTTCTCACGCTCAGTTGATCGGTTCGGTCGCGCGGGCGGTGTAGGCTCATGCGATGATCAGGCGCAGCACCCTTCTTATCTCAGCGCTCGCGCTCCTCTGCCTGTGGGCCGCGATCGGGCCAGCCGCGGCCGCCGGGTCCCCGATTGTCGTCGAATTATTCACCTCCGAGGGCTGCTCCTCGTGCCCGCCAGCCGACACGTTCCTCGCCGGGCTGGCCACCAGACCCGATGTGCTGGCGCTGTCGTTCGATATCGATTACTGGGACTCGCTCGGCTGGAAGGATCCGTTTTCGAGCCCTGCGGCAACCGCCCGCCAACGCCATTACGCCGAGCTTTTCGGTCTTGCCACGGTCTACACCCCGCAGATGGTCGTGGACGGCAGCTGGGAGGCGGTCGGCTCGGATCGGCGGGCGGTCGAGCGTGCGCTCGACAAGGCCCGGCAACGGCCGGGAACGGTGCCGGTGCGGCTCGCGGTCAACCACGGCGAGGCCCGGATCGGGCTCGGCGCGGATGTCTCCGCCTCGGTGTGGCTGATCGGCTTTGATCGTCGGGTAGAGGATCGCGTCACGCGCGGCGAGAATGCGTGCCGAATGCTGACCCACATCAACGTCGTTCGCGGGATGACCCGGATCGCCGGCTACACCGGAGCGCCGCGCGCAATCGCGATCGCGGTGCCGTGGCGGACCGAACGCATCGCCGCCCTAGTCCAGGCCACCGATGGCCGGATCCTCGGCGCCGCCGTCGCCGACGGGGCGCTGCGCTGATCAGCTTCGCTGCGGTCGCATGCGCCCGCATCGCATGGCACACTCGTCCCAATTCCCAGTCTGGAGAGCCGCCATGCGCATCGACCGCCTTGATCACCTGGTCCTGACCGTCGCCGATATCGCCCGGACCTGCGAATTCTACACCCGGGTGCTCGGCATGGAGATCACGACCTTTGGCGAGGGGCGCACTGCGCTGCGCTTCGGCCAGCAGAAGATCAACCTGCATCCGGCGGACGCGATCCCTGGTCTCGTTGCCGATCGGCCGACCCCGGGCTCGGGTGATCTATGCCTGATTACCACGATCCCGCTGGCCGAGGTCGAGGCGCATCTGATGCGCTGCAATGTGCCGATCATCGCCGGACCTGGACCGCGTGCCGGTGCCCTCGGCACGATCCAGTCGCTCTACATTCGCGATCCCGACCGGAACCTGGTCGAGATCTCGAATTACTGAGCCCGCGGTAGGGGCCGGCAGGGCTGCCGCTGGGTGCGGGTCACGCGCGCACAAAAACACCCGCCGGCTCCCCGGCGGGTGTTCCGTTTCGATCTGCTGATTGCTTTAGAACGCGACGCGCCACTTGGCGATCAGCACATTCTCGCTGCCGGTCGCGTTCGAGACGACAACGCGCTTGCCATACATGTACTCGACGCCAGTGGTGATAAACGCGACCGGGTTCCACACCAAGTTGACAAAGCCGTTCCACAGGACCTTGTTGACCGAGTTCGACTCGATCGGGCCGATCAGCTGCGAGGAGACGTATTGCTGCGATTCGCCGATCGCGGCGGTCGACCGCAAATTCGGGGTCCACCAGTGCTGATAGCCGCCCTGCGTGCTGAACCCGCTGATCGGCTTGAACAGGATGTTCGAGGCTGCCATGCCACCGGTGCAGCCTTTGGTGGCGACTGCGCACGCCGTCGTGACGGTGTCGTTGCTTGCCAGCTGGTACAGCGTGGCCTCACCACCGCTGATGTAGTTGCCGATGCCGGTCCCGGCGACAAAGCTGAACAGGAAATCGTCCTTGCCCCAGCCGAACCAGTTCGGGTGCACGTCGCCGGCGATATGCCCGCCATAGCCGATAAAGTGCTCGTTGATGTAGGCGCCATCCTCGACATCGGGGAAGTTCACCATCCCGGCAAAATCGACATGGCCCCAGGGCTGCGCCCAGTAGCTGGCGGCCGTCAGGGTCGGCGCGGTCTGCTTGGCCGGGTTGACCTGGGTGCCGCTGGCGGTGGGGATGGTGCATGGGAGGCCGTTGCAGAGCTGCACAACCGGTGCGCCGGTTTTGCTATTATATGAGAAGGCCGGCGGGGTCGCGAGATCGGAAGATACGAGGCCGCCCGGCACGATCACCGAGGTGAAGGGCTGCTCGGCCGAGACCGAGAAGGCGCTGCCATACGGGCCAGCCATGGTGTAGCGGACCTGCGGGATGCGCTGGCCGCCGGTCGAGCCCTCGGTGCCGCCGAATTCCATCGATTCGGTATCGGCATCGGCATCAGAGAAGTTGGAGATCGCCTGGCCGGCGAGGAACCCGCCCAAGGTGCCATACGCGAAGCGCAAGCGTGGCAGCATGCTGTTGCCGCCACTCTGCTGCAGCGCCTGACAGCTGTCGTTGTTGCAGCCTGACCAGTCGAATTCGAAGAAGGTGCGCGACTCGCCCCAGGCGGTCGGGGTGCGCGTCTCGACATTGAGTCGAGACTGCTGCGGGCTGAACTCAAAGACGCCGTTGCCTTTCGAATGCGCGGTCGATTGCTTAATGATCCCAACCCCCGGTACAAAGGCCTCGCCGACCGGCATCGAGTGCAGGTTGCCGTTCTGCCCCGAATTCGAGCTGTTGTTGCTGCCCGGCACGTTGCCGCCGCCGGTCAGAAAGTCGAGCATCGTGATATCGACAAAGCCGCCGACCCGGATCGAGGTGTCGGTGCCCGGGATCAGAAACGAGCGCGGGAAGCTGCCACCGGCCAGCGCCTGGCCAGGCACCGCCGGCGTCCCCATCGCACCCGGCAGACCGGGCGAGATCTTCTGCTCCGGCAATTCCTGTGCCTGAGCCTGCGCCAGCTGATCGATGCGCTGCTGGAGGAGCTGCTGGTTGGCTTGCAGATCCGCCAGCTCGTCTGCTTTGGCGGTGGGCGGCCCCGCCAGCAGGGCGATCATCGCGGTCATCCCGCCAATCGCCGCCATGCCGCCAAAGTTCCGCTTTCTGGTCATTACTCCCCCCAGGAAATCAAAGGTTGCACGGTCAGCCGGGCGAAAGAACCGGGCTCTCTCGCGTCATGATATTGAAGGGGCGCCCTCGATCAAGCGCGCTCTGGTGCTTTCGTGGCGTTTTCGTCCCAGCGTGTCGTAAATGTCACAACAGGCGATTAGCAGATTGGATATACGAGACTTTAGGTGCCGCAAACGCTGCAGCTGCGCGACCCCGCGCGCGACCGAAACGCAGTTTTTTCTGACTATCCAGTTGCGCGAGCCGGCATGCTAATTGCCGGTCGAGCCACAGCCGGCGCCGAGACTGACAGGCGAAAAGAGCCGGTCAGGACGCGAGGCGGAACGGATTGAGTGCCTTCAGCCTGGCGGACCAGCGATGCCGTCCGAGCTCGCGGCGCACGATGCTCTCGTCTGTGACCCAGTTGAGCTGCAGGCTGCAGCGTCGGCCGATATAAGCCCGATGGCCGTGAAACGAGCGCTCGGAGCGCCGGAATGCCAGCATCGTCCCGGCCAGCGGCACCACCTCGCGCGCGTAGTCGTCGAGATCGGCCGGTCCGCGCAACAGCCGCAGCCGGCCTTCTTCCGGTGCCCAGACCGGGTTCATGTAAAGCAGCAGCGTGATGATCTTGGTCACCGAGTCGGTGTGGATGCGCCCGTCGCTGCGGTCGCCGATGCCGCGTACCGTCAAGAGGGTCGGCCGGCCGTCGAGGTTGATCGCAAATTTGTCGGCAATCGCCTGCGTCAGCGCCGCTCCGGTCAGCGCCGCAACGAGGTCGCCAAACACCGGCCCATATTCAAGGTGCTCGACCGGATAGCTGCCCGGGTTGCGGATCGCCGGGAAATCGGCGACCAGCGCCGGCAGCATCGTGCGGTCGATGAATTCCTCGACCACGACGAATTCGAACGGGTCGCGCTCGAGCGGTGCGGCGCTCAGGTGATCGAGGGCGAGCAGGGCCAGCGCAGCCTCCCCTTATCGGTTGGCGCTTCTCATAAACGAGAATTCGGTGCGGCCGCAATCCCTGCGACAGCGCGCCCAGCAGTGCGAAGCGTTCGCAGCCAAGGGTTCGCGGCAAGATAGCGCTTCGCCGCAACACCGCCTTGGGTTAGGAGTAGTCCTCGCAGCAACCGCAACCGAGCGCCACGGGCGGGCATGGAACAGCGCTGGGGACTTCCCCTCCTCGCCTGGCCGAGGCGCCTGCGCCCGAACATCTGGGACCTCGTGGCGCTGCCGTTGGTGCTCGGCCTCCTGGCGCTGATCGCCTGGGGCGGCTTGGCGATGAGCGCGCGCTATCAGGTCGGCCAGCCGCTCACTATCAGCCTCGACCCGTGGCGATTGCCGCAATACGCGCTGCGCACGGTTCTGCGCATGGCCTGGGCGCTCGTCGCTTCGCTCGTCTTCAGCCTCGCCTATGCGGCGCTGGCCGCCAAGAACCGGCATGCCGAAAAAATTCTGATTCCGCTCCTCGACGTGCTGCAATCGGTGCCGATCCTCGGGTTTCTATCGATCACCGTGACCGGGTTCATCGCTCTGTTTCCGGGTCGGCTGCTCGGCGTCGAATGCGCGGCGATCTTCGCCATCTTCACCTCGCAGGCCTGGAACATGACGTTCAGCGTCTACCAGTCGCTGCGCACTGTGCCGGCCGAGCTGATCGAGGCCGCGCGCATGTATCACCTGTCGGCATGGCAGCGGTTCTGGCGTCTCGAAGTGCCGCACGCGATCCCGTCCCTCGTCTGGAACATGATGATGTCGGTCTCGGGCGGCTGGTTTTTCGTGGTCGCCTCGGAGGCGATCACTGTCGCCGGTCACACGATCCTGTTGCCGGGCATCGGCTCCTATATCGCTGTGGCGATCGAGCGGCGCAGCCTGCGCGCGATCGGCTGGGCGGTGCTCGTCATGCTGGTGGTGATCCTGCTCTACGATCAGCTGCTGTTCCGCCCGCTGCTCGCCTGGTCGCGCAAATTCCAGCCCGAGACCTCGCCCGACGAGGAGAATGTCAGGCCTTGGTTTCTCTTGATGCTGCAGCGCGCCCGACTGTTCGCGCTCGTCCAAGGCGGGTTGCTGCGCGCCAATCGCGGGATCGACCGGGGGATCGCCACGATCGGGCGGCGGCGTTCGCAAGTGTCATCGGCCCGGTCGCGGCCACGACCGGTTTTCGAGCGGCTGTTCAATCTGGCTATCCTCGTTCTGGGCGGTGCCGCGGTCGCCTGGATCGCGCTCTTCATCCACGACCATGTCGGGGCGGCCGAGATCGGGCGGGTTTTTTTCCTCGGTCTGATCACGGCGGTGCGCGTGCTGGTGCTGATCGCGATTGCCTCGCTCGTCTGGGTTCCGTTTGGCGTGGCGATCGGCCTGCATCCGCGGCTCGCCGATCGGGTGCAGCCGATCATCCAGTTTCTCGCCGCGTTCCCGGCCAACCTGTTCTTTCCGGTCGCGGTCGTGCTGATCCTGCGCTACCGCCTCGACCCGCAAATCTGGCTGAGCCCGCTGATGATCCTGGGGACCCAGTGGTACATTCTGTTCAACGTGATCGGTGGCACCGCTGCGCTGCCGGCGGAATTGCGGCGGGCGGCGCAGAATCTCGGGGTACGCCGCCTTTTATGGTGGCGGCGGGTAATTCTGCCGGCAATCTTCCCGGCCTATGTCACCGGTGCCGTCACCGCTGCCGGCGGCTCGTGGAACGCGAGCATCGTCGCCGAAATCGTGCAGTGGGGACACACGACGCTGACCGCGACCGGGATCGGGGCCTATATCGCGCAGACCACCGCATCCGGCGACAGCGCGCGGATCGCGCTCGGGATCGGCGTGCTGTGCCTTTATGTGCTGGCCTTCAACCGGCTGCTGTGGCGGCGGCTCTACGACATCGCCGCAGAGCGGCTGCGTCTCGACTGACGTCCGGCCGCAACCGACCCGGCGGCCAACCCGGTGAATGATCCGCGGGGAAACGACGATGCCCGATCCGCTGCTGCGCGCCGCCGGTGTGTGCAAGACCTACCAGATGCCCGACCACCACGATCGACTGGTCCTCGATCAGCTCGATTTCACGCTGCATGATCGCGAGATCGTCGCGATCCTCGGCAAATCCGGGTCCGGCAAATCAACCTTTCTGCGCATTCTCGCCGGTCTGGTGCCGCCGAGCCGCGGCGCTGTCGAATATCGCGGGCAGCCGGTCGGCGAGCCGGTGCACGGCATCGCGATGGTGTTCCAGAGCTACGCGCTGTTTCCGTGGCTGACCGTGCTCGGCAATGTCGAGCTCGGGCTCGAGGCTCAAGGGGTGGCCGGCGCCGAACGCCGCCGCCGCGCGGTCGATGCGATCGACCTGATCGGGCTCGACGGGTTTGAGAATGCCTATCCGAAGGAGCTGTCGGGTGGAATGCGGCAACGGGTCGGGTTTGCCCGTGCGCTGGTCGTCAACCCCGATGTGCTGCTGCTCGACGAGCCGTTCTCCTCGCTCGATGTGCTGACCGCCGAAACACTGCGCGGCGATCTGATCGATTTATGGGATCAGGACCTCATCCCGACCAAGGGGATCGTGCTGGTTTCGCACAACATCGAGGAGGCGGTCGGGATTGCCGACCGGATCCTGATCTTCGGCAGCGATCCCGGCCGCATCCGCGCCGATATTGCGATCGCGCAGCCGCGGCCGCGAGCCGCGCATGGGGCCGGGTTTCGCCAGATCGTGGACGAGGTCTACACGCTCCTGACCGAGACCGGCCGCGATGGCCGACGCGGCGCCAAACCCGAACCGATCGGGGTCGGCTACCGTCTGCCGGACGCTGCGGTGCAGCAGCTGACCGGGCTGATCGACAGTCTGAGCGAGGCGCCCTATCACGGCCGCGCCGATCTGCCGCATCTGGCCGACGAGGAGCACCTCGTCATGGACCAGCTGTTCCCGCTGATCGAGACCTTGCAGCTCGTGGGCTTCGCCAATGTCAGCGGTGGCGATATCGAGCTCACTCCGCTCGGCCACGCGTTCGCCGAGGCCGACATGCTGGCCCGCAAGCAGCTGTTTGCCGACGCTTTGTTGAAGCACGTGCCGCTCGCCGCCCACATCCGCCGCGTGCTCGACGAGCGCCCGGGTCATCGCGCCCCGGCCGCGCGGTTTCTGCGCGAGCTCGAGGACCATCTCTCGGAGGAGGAGGCCGAACGCGTGCTCGACACGGTGATCAACTGGGGCCGCCATGCCGAGATCTTCGCCTACGATTATGACAGCGAAGTGCTGAGCCTGGAGAACTTCTGAACCGCCGCACGCACCGCCGCGGCACGGTCACGATCGCTCAGATGCCGCCGCGATCGCGGGCGACTTCCTGCTGCCCGACACCATTCGGCACCACCCAGGCGTAGAAGGTGTCGCGCGCGCAGCTCCTGCAGGCGGCGTCGGTCCAGGCCCGCAGCGAGACGATCTTGACGTAGAGCTGCTGCCCTGGCGCCACAACGACATTGCGGTCCTGGTTGATGTCGCGGCCAAAGCTCTCGGGCACGATATGGTAGGGGCCCGGCGTGACGTCGCGATAGAACGCGGCACCATTGGCGACCGCGCCGATATAGCGTCCGTTAACGTCGATCCGGGCGAGATTGAGGCTCTCGGAGGGCTCATAGGGGCGATAGAACCACAGCCGCGCCTGCCCCGGGGCCAGTGCCGGCGCTGTGCTCTCGGCCGCCGCTGTCGGTGGCCCGGCGCAACCGGCCGTGATCATCAGCACCGCGCTCATTGCCAGCAGCGCGCCTCGCAACCGGGCTCTCGCCATTGCCCCTCCTTCGCACCGCCGCGCAGAGTGGACGCCCACGGCTCAGCTGCCGCCATCATAAAAGCTCTGCGCGATCTGCATCCGGGCGAGCCCGGTCGGGATCAGCCGCGCATAAAACGTGTCCCGTCCGGCGGTGAATCCGCGCCCATAGCCGGTCGCCCAGTCGCGCAGCGTTTCGATCTTGACATAGACCTGCTCGCCGGGAACCACGGCGATGTTTGTCGACTGGTTGAAATCCGTGCCGTAGCTGTTGACCGCGACATGGTAAACACCGGGCCGCACATCGCGGTAGAACGCACCGCCGAGCTGCGAATAGCCGACATAGGCACCGTTCATCGTCACCGCGGTCATGTTGAGGCTCTCCGAGGGCTGGTAATCGCGATAGACCCAGACCCGCCCTTCGCCGGCCGGGATCGGCGGGATCGAGACGGTTGCCACCGTCGGTCGCGGCACACAGCCGCAGAGCGCCGCGAACAGCAGGCCGACTGCACCCGGTGCCAGCCGGCGGGGTCGCATCACCTGGCGCATTCGCCCTCTCCTCATGGCGGCGAAGAGCCGGCTGAACCGGCGAAACCACCATGCATGGCACGGCTTTCCCGCCGCATTCGCGCCATCGGTCGGGTCCGGGGCCCGGCCGCGCGCCCGACTCCTCGGCTGCGATCCGCACCGTGACGCATCACAAACCCAGCCGCGGCACTAGCTTATCCCGGCCCAGCACGATAAACCTGTGCCGCGTCGTCACATTTGCGTGAGCTCGAATGCGCCCGCTGCTGCTGTTGCCGCTGGTGCTGGCCCTCGTTTCCTGCACCGGGGCCACCCTGACCAAGCTCGACTATCGGACCTACCAGATCCAGTCGGACGCGATCCCGGGCGGTTCCGACGCGCCCAACCGGCGGGTCGCCGCGCAGGTCTGCCCAGGCGGCTACCGGGTCATGCAGCGGATCGCCAGCAACAACACCCCCGACCGCGCTCGCGACATGCCGGGCGTGTTCACGACCTGGACGATCCGCTGCCTGTGACACGGGTTCATCGCGGCCGCAACGTCGGAAAGGCGATCACATCGCGGATCGAGGGACTGTCGGTCAGCAGCATGACCAGGCGATCGATGCCGATGCCGAGCCCGCCGCAGGGCGGCAGCCCATATTCGAGGGCCGCGAGGTAGTCTTCGTCGAGCGGCTGCGCCTCCTCGTCGCCAGCCGCACGTGCCGCCATCTGGGCTTCGAAACGGGCACGCTGATCCAATGGATCGGTCAATTCGGAGAAGGCGTTGGCGACCTCCCAGCCATAGATGTAGGTCTCGAACCGCTCGGCCAGCCGCGGGTCGCTGCGATCGGCCTTGGCGAGCGGCGAAATATCGCGCGGAAACCCGGTGACATGGACCGGCGCGATCAGCCGGTCCTCGACCCGCGCGGCAAAGACCGCTTCGAGCGCCTGCCCCCAATTCTCGCCGCCGGCCAGCACGATGCCGAGATCGGCGGCGGCGCTGCGCGCTGTTTCGGCGTCCCCGAGCGCCAAGAAATCGACACCGGTGGCGTCCCGCACCAGATCGGCCATGCTGCGCCGCGGCCAAGGCGGTGCGAGATCGATCGCGGTCCCGCCATATTCGATCCGCGGGCTGCCGCAAGCGGTCGCGGCAGCGGTGCCGATCAGCTCTTCGACGAGCCGCATCATCGCGCTGTAATCGACATAGGCCTCGTAGAGCTCGAGCGAGGTGAATTCCGGATTGTGCCGCGGCGAGAGCCCCTCGTTGCGGAAAGAGCGGTTGATTTCGAACACCTTGTCGGCGAGCCCGCCAACCACCAGCCGCTTCAGATGCAGCTCGGGTGCCACGCGCAGATAGAGATCGATGTCGAGCGCGTTGTGATGGGTGACAAAGGGCTTTGCCGAGGCGCCGCCCGGGATCGTGTGCAGCATCGGCGTCTCGACTTCGAGATAGTCGCGGGCGACCAGGTGGCGGCGTAACGCCGCGACGATCCGGCTGCGGCGGCGCAGCGTCTCGCGGCTGGCGGGGTTGACGATCAGGTCGAGATAACGCTGGCGATAGCGCCGCTCGATATCGGCCAATCCGTGAAACTTTTCGGGCAGCGGCCGCAGGGTCTTGGCCAGCACGGTCACGCCGGTGGCGTTGACCGTCAATTCGCCGCGGGCGGTGCGCCGCACCAGACCCTCGACCCCGATCAGATCGCCGATATCCAAGAGGCGCACGATCGCGAGGCCCTGCGCATCGAGATTGTCGCGGTGACAGAACACCTGGATTTTGCCCGAGGCGTCGTGCAAGTCGATGAACATGCCGCTGTTGCGCACGGCGCGGATCCGGCCGGCGATGCGCACACATTGGCCGCTCTCCGCACCGGGCGCGAGCCCGGCATGCCGCCGCTCGAGCTCGGCCGCCTCGGCGGTCCGGGCAAACGCGTATGGATAAGGCTCGACCCCGAGCGCCTTCAGACCCTCGAGCTTGCCCAGCCTGACGGTGCGCAGGGGATCCTCGTCGTCATGGTCCATTCGGCAAGCTTCCTGTCCGTGCCAATCCGGCTACCCGGCCGCCGCCTGCGGCACCGGGTGCGAGGTCAGATCGATGATCGTGTCATGAAAGCGGCGCAAGGTATCACGATGGCCGACGCTGACGATCGTCGGATGCCACGGCGCGTCACGCAGCAGCCGATAGAGCGCCATTTCCGCCGCCTCGTCGAGCGCCGAGGTCGCCTCGTCGAGAAACACGATCTGCGGCCGGGTCAGCAGCACCCGGGCAAAGGCGAGCCGCTGCTGCTCACCGATCGACAGGGTTTGCGCCCAGTTGCTCTCCGCGTCGAGCCGATCGACGAGCTCCGGCAGTCCGACCGCGCGCAGCGCCTCGGCGAGGTCGGCGTGCGAGCGGCGCTCGGCGGTGTGCGGATAGGCGAGCGCTGCCGCCAGCGTGCCGAGCGGCAGGTAGGGCCGCTGCGGCATAAACAGCGAGGTCGCGTCGGCCACTCGGATATGGCCGCGGCCAAACGGCCACAACCCGGCGATCGCCCGTAATAACGTGCTCTTGCCGGCGCCGGAGGGTCCGGTGATCAGGAGCGGCTGCTCGGGGTTCGCCGCGAGCGAGATGTCGCGGCGCAGGACCTGCCCATCCGGCAGATCGAGCTCGAGCCCATCCACCGCGACACCACCGCCGCCGCGCTCGATCGCGATCGGTTGCGAGCCGCGGCGTGCAGCGGCGATGTCATCGATCTCGCCGTCAAACCGCGCCAGCCGCTGGACCACCGACTGATACTCGGCGATTTCGGTATATGAGCTGACGATGAACGACAGCGACTGCTGCACCTGGCCAAAGGCCGAGGCGATCTGCATCAGGCCGCCGAGCTCGATGACCTTGGCGAAGTAGCGCGGGGCGGCGACGATGAATGGAAAGACGATCGCCAGCTGCGTATAGCCGGTGGTGAACCAGGACAAGCGCTTTTGCCGCTTGATGATCCCCCACCAATTGGCGACGACGCGGGTGAAGCGGGTCTCGAACTGGTCGAGCTCGCACGGCTCGCCGCGATAGAACGCGATTGTTTCGGCATTCTCCCGCAGCCGCACCATGCTGAAGCGGAAATCGGCCTCGTAGCGCTGCTGGTCGAAACGCAACCGCACCAGCGGATAGCCGATCCAATATGTCAGATAGGTGCCGGCGACGGCGTAGATCAGCGCGGCGAACACCATGTAGCCCGGGATCATGATGTGGACCGCGCCGAGCGGGATCGTCAGCGCCCCCGACAACGTCCATAGGATCGCCAGAAACGAGAGCAGGGTGACAACCGAATTCATCAGGCCGAGCGATAGGGTGAGCGTGGAGCGGGCAAAGCTGTCGAGATCCTCCGAGATGCGCTGGTCCGGGTTATCGGTGGCGGCGGTCGCCCCGAGCTGCATGCGGTAATAGGTCTGGTCGTGCAGCCAGTCGCGCAAAAACTGCTCGGTCAGCCAGCGGCGCCAGCGGATATGCAGGATCTGCTGCAGGTAGAGCGCGTAGACCGAGGCGACGATCAGCGCGAAGGCGAGGATGCCGAAGATGCCGAACTGCCGCCAGAACTCGACCCAGTTGTAACGCTGCAACGCATCGTAAAACGCCTTGTACCAGAAATTGAAGCGCACGTTGAGCCACACCGTGAACAGATTGAGGGCCACGACCGCGGCCAATAATCCGATCGCCGACCATTTCTCCTCCGACTTCCAATAGGGCCAGGCAAGGTCCCAAGCCTGCCGCAGGAACCCTCGCTTGGTTGCCGCCGCCATCGATGCCCTCCGTCGATCCCGCGGGATCTCCTACACGAGTTGTACAGACGTCCGCCTTAAGATGGGTTGACCGTGAGCGCCGACCCCGACCCCGCCGTCAATCCGGGCCCGCTGCAGACCGCGCCCGGCGCCGTCCTCCTCGCGCGCGGGGTGCGCCGTGCCCTGGCGCAGCTCGGCTATGCGAGCCTCAGCGAATTCCCGCTCGCCAGCGGGCGGCGCGCCGACATTCTCGCTCTCGGCAGGACCGGCGAGCTGGTGATCGTCGAAATCAAGAGCTCGGTCGCCGATTTCCGCGCCGACCACAAATGGCCCAGCTACCGCGGGTTTGCCGACCACTTGTATTTTGCCGTGGCCGGCAGCTTTCCGACGGCGCTAATCCCCGAAGAATGTGGCCTGATAGTGGCTGATGCGTTTGGCGCCGCGATCCTGCGCGGCGGCACGGCGAGCCCGCTTGGCGCGGCGCGGCGGCGCGCGATGACCCTGCGCTTCGCCCGCATCGCGGCAGCTCGGCTCTACCGCGCATGCGATCCCGAAGCCGGACGGTTTGGCGCGGTCTGACCGGCAAGCTCGCGGCTCACCAGCGGGCGGAGCGCGCGGGGGCGCTGGTGCCGTAGCCCGGCATGATTTCGGCGAGCAGGATTTCGCCACCGCCGCTCTTGACCAGATCGGCGCCGACCACCTCATCGATCCGGTAATCTCCACCCTTGACCAGAAGCAGCGGGCGCAGCGCGCGGATCAGCTCGACCGGCGTATCCGGCTCGAAGATCACGACGAGATCGACAGCGGCGTGCGCGCCCAGTGCCGCCGCCCGCAGCGTCTCGCTCTCGATCGGGCGCGCCGGCCCCTTGAGCCGGGCAGCGGAGGCGTCGCTGTTGAGCCCGACGACGAGCCGGTCGCACGCCGCCCGCGCCTGGCGCAGCAGCGCGACATGCCCGGGGTGCAGAAGATCGAAGCAGCCATTGGTAAAGCCGATCCTGAGCCCCTGGCGCCGCCATTCTTCGACGCGCTCGAGCGCCAGCGCCGGCGGGACCAGCTTGCCGGGAGCACCGGGTGCCTCGCCGCCGAGCCAGGCGCCGAGCTCGCTGCCGTAGACGATGGCGGCACCGACGCGGCTGGCAGCGGCACCCGCTGCGACATTGGCGAACCGGGCCGCATCGACCGGCGTCATCCCGGCCGCGACCCCGGCACCCAGGGCCGCGACCAGGGTGTCTTCGGCACCGGAAGGATCATAGACCTCGCCGGGCACCGTGCGCTCCAGCCGCAGCACGCCGGCGGCGGTGACCAGGATCGACCCCTCGCCGCCCAACGTCACCAGCACGCCGCCAAAGCTGCAGCGATCGATCAGCGCCCGTCCGGCGCCGGCGATCTCGCTCGCTGTCGCCATCGGCATGCCGGTTGCCCGCGCGAGCTCGCCGCGGCTCGGCCGGACCAGATCGGCGCCGCGATAGCGGATCGGGTCGCCGCCCTGTGGATCGACGATCACACAGGCCCCGGCATCGCGACCGGCGCGGATGATCTCGAGCGCCACCCCCTCGGTCAGCACCCCCTCGGCATAATCGCTGACGATCACCACCGCGCGGTCGGTCACGAGCTCGCGCGCCAAGCGCAGCAGGTCCTCGCGGATATAGGGATCGAGCGGCACAGCACTCTGCCGGTCGGCCCGCAGCAGCTGGTGATTGGCGGCGACATAGCGGGTCTTGACCGTGGTCGCCCGCTGCGGCTGAACCAGCACATGCACCTCGGTGCCGTCCTGCGCCTCCAGCAGCCGGCCAATCTCGCGACCGGTGTCGTCATCGCCGATGACCGAGATAAAGGAGGGCTTGGTCCCCAGCGCCCAGAGGTTGTGCAGCACGTTGCCGGCGCCGCCGAGGCTTTTCCGCTCGCGCTCTACGCTCAGCACCGGAACCGGCGCTTCCGGCGACACGCGCGCGACCTCGCCATAGATCGTGTGATCAAGCATGACGTCGCCGATGCACAGGATGCGCGCTGCGTTCAGGCGGTCGAGATAGGGTTTGAGATCGCGGTTATCGGCCATCGGCTATCCGGCGGCGGGCTGCGCCGGGCGGGGTCGCCGGCGGCGGGCGGAGCGGAGGGGTGCTGCGACCGGCACGAGCCGCGCTCAGCGCTGGCGGCGCAGCAGCAGATACAGCGCGCCGGCACCACCGTGGCGCGGCTGCGCCGCGGCGATCGCCAGAACGTGGCGGCGCAACCCCGGCTGGGCGAGCCAGCGCGGCACCGCGCGCTTGAGCACCCCCGGGCCGTTGGGGCCGAGCCCGCGGCCGGTGATGATCAGAACACACCGCCGCCCCGCCCGATATGCGGCGTCGACAAACTCGGCCAGCTCGCGGTGCGCCTCGGCCTGGGTGCGGCCATGCAAGTCGAGCCGCGCTTCGATCGGATGCAGACCGCGCTTCAGGCGCTCGGCATTGGCTCGATCGATCCCGAGACCGGGTCCGGTCCCGAGATCAGGTCCGGTCGCGAGATCAGGTCCGGGGCCAGGATCGGCCAGCGGCGGATCGGCCGCTATCGCCGAGCGCGCGGCAAGCGGGCCGACGAGGGCTGCCGACGCGGCAAGCGACAGACGGCCGCGCAGCGGCGTCACATCGCGCATCGCCTCGGCCCAGCTGCGCCGATCACCCGGCGGCAGGGAGTCCCGGGCCATCGTTCTCGTCATACTATGTCTGCCCTCGGCCATCGCTTTCGGGATCGTCGATGACAACGATGTGCAGCCGCCGCGGACCATGCGCGCCGAGCACGATGCGCTGCTCGATATCGCCGGTGCGCGATGGCCCGGTAATGAAATTCACGGTGCGCGGCAGCCTCTCCCCCGGTGCTTTCCCGGACCCAGCGGTCCGCAGCCGGTCCCAGCCCTCCTCGTAGGTGCCGACCACCTGGTTGGCTCGAACCAGGGCGATATGGGTATCCGGCAGAAAATTCAAGCTCGTCGGTGTGTCCGCACCGGACACCAGCATCAGTGTCCCGGTCTCGGCAACCGCGGCAAAGCACGGTGTCAGACCGATCGCGTCGGCCGGCCCGGCCCGGCCCCGGCGGATCTGCAGCAGCGGCCGCATCTGCCACGGGATCTCATCGAGGTGCGGATCGGGCGCCATGACGAGCTCCGCCGGCAAATTCTCGGCGGCGAGATACTGGACCACCGCCGCGGGCACCGCCGCAGGCGAGGCCACGCGGGTCACCGTCGCCTGCGCCTCCTCGGCCATGGTGATAAAGAGGTCGATCCGGCCGGCATGGTCGAGAATGGTCGCGCGCGCTGGCAACAGATTGCGGCGATGCGCCGCGACACGCGCGCGCAGCGCCGCTTCGGCCGGCGGATCGAGCCGCTCGCGCCGCAGCGCAAGGCGGATCGCGGAGAGGATTTCGCCACGCGCCCCGTTCACCGAGGGGCTTTCCGCTTCTGGTGCTCGGCCCACAGCGAATGGAAGCTGCGGCCCTCCGGCGCCGGCAGGTCGCGCACCCGGGTCCAGCCGCCGGCGAAGGGCAGCGCACGAAACCGACCGCGTCGCGCGCCGGCCCAGCCGAGCGCCCGGCTGGCGAGCTCGCTCAGCACGTGATAGAGCGCGGGGCGGGCGGCGACCCAGGCCCACAGCGACAGCCCGGCCCGCCAGCGCCGCGGGATCAGCCGGCGCACATATTCGCGTTCGCGCCATTGCCGCAGCAGCTTCGGCAACGGGATCTTGACCGGGCACACGCTTTCGCAGCGCCCGCACAAAGTCGAAGCCTCGGGAAGCGGCGCCGCCGCCTCGATGCCGATCAGGCCCGGGGTCAGGACCGCACCCATCGGGCCCGGGTAGACCCAGCCATAAGCATGGCCCCCGACCGCCGCATAGACCGGGCAATGGTTCATGCAGGCGCCGCAGCGGATGCAGCGCAACATATCGTGAAATTCGCCGCCGAGCAGCGCGCTGCGGCCGTTATCCACGAGCACGACGTGATAGGCCTGCGGGCCATCGATGTCGCCCGGCCGCCGCGGCCCGGTCGAAACTGTCGTGTAGGAAGAGAATTCCTGCCCGGTCGCCGAGCGGGCCAAAAGCCGCAGCAGGGTTGCGGCGTCCTCGAAAGTCGGCACCAGCTTTTCGAGGCTGGCGATCACGATATGAACCCGCGGCAGGGTCTGGGTGAGATCGCCATTGCCCTCGTTGGTGACGATGATGCCCGACCCGCTCTCGGCCACCAGGAAATTGGCGCCGGTGATGCCAACCTCGGCGGCGAGAAATCGCGGCCGCAGCTCGGCACGCGCTTCGTCGCACAGCTGCCGCGGCTCGGCGAGCGAGCGCTCGGGGTCGCGCGCGCGGTGCGCGGTGCGGAAGGTGTCGGCCACCTGCTCCTTGACAAGGTGCATCGCCGGCGCGATCAGGTGGCTCGGCGGTTCGTGCCGCAGCTGGATGATGTATTCGCCGAGATCGGTCTCGACCGGGGTGATGCCGTGACTTTCGAGAAACGGATTGAGCCCGATCTCCTCGGCGATCATCGACTTGCCCTTGGTGACGGTGCTGGCGCCGGCCGCCCGGCAGATCTCCAGCACCGCGGCGCAGGCTTCCTCGGCGGTGCGCGCCCAATGCACGATCCCGCCACTGGCCACGACCTCCTTCTCGTAAGCTTCGAGGTAGAAGTCGAGATGCGCCAGCGTGTGCTCCTTGATCGATTGACCGATCTCGCGCAGCGCCTCGAATTCCGGAAGCCGTGCGACCACCTCGTGGCGGCGCACCGGAAACCCGGTCGCGGTCATCATCGCCAGCGCGCGCTGCAGGTTCCGGTTGGCGAGGGCAGCCTCGGCATTGGCCGTGAAATCGCGGCTGGTGGCTTGCATCGCGGCTAGCGCGGCATGCCAATCGGCGCGACCTCGTCGGTCATGCCGGCGAGCACCTCGGCAACGTGGCGGACCTCGATCGGCTGACCGCGACGGGTGAGCTTGCCGGCGATGTTCAAAAGACAGCCGAGATCGCCGGCCAACACGGCGGTGGCCCCGGTGGCGGCGATGTCGATCACCTTGTCGTTCACCATCTTGTCCGAGATCTGCGGGTATTTGACACAAAATGTGCCGCCAAAACCGCAGCACACTTCCGCCCCGGGCAGTTCGCGCAGCTCGAGCCCGGCGACCGAGCCGAGCAGCCGGCGCGGCTGCTCCCTGATCCCGAGCTCGCGCAACCCCGAACAGGCGTCGTGATAGGTCGCGGCGCGCCGCCATTGCACGGCGACCCGGTCGAGGCCGCAGACATCAACCAGAAACGACACGAGCTCCCAGCTGCGCGCCGCCAGCTCTTGCGCGCGTGACCGCAGCGCCGGGTCATCGGCAAACAGCGCCGGGTAATGGCAACGGAGCATCCCGGCACACGAGCCGGACGGGGCGACGACATGGTCGTAGCCGGCAAAAGTGTCGATGACCTGCCGGGCGATGATCTCGGCATCGCCGCGATCGCCCGAATTGTAGGCGGGCTGACCGCAGCAGGTCTGCGCGCGCGGCACCTCGACCTCGCAGCCGGCCATTTCGAGCAATTTGACCGCGGCAAATCCGATCGTCGGCCGGTACAGATCGACGAGGCAGGTCACGAACAGTGCCACCCGTAGCCGCCTCTCGGCCATCCGATCGATTCCCTAGCTTGGCGAGTGGCCGGAAATTATGAGCAGGCTCGAGACAAATCAATCGGGCTCGCGCGATGGCGGAAACCCGAAATGCCGCGCAGCTCAGCGGCGCGCCTCTTCGGCGGCGAGCCGTGCGGCGGTGCGGCGCGGCAGCAGCAGGTATTCGCGGCCGCGCGCATTCATAGCACCGGCGCGATCGCCGGCCGCCTTGCCGGCGCCCCAATAGAGATCGCCGCGCACCGGCCCCTTGATCGCGCCACCAGCGTCCTGGGCAATGACCAGCCCGCGCACGTGTTGGTTTACTAGAAAGCGCTCATCGGCATCGAGCCAGACCGGCGTGCCGAGCGGCACATAGGCGGGATCGACGGCGAGGCTGCGTTGCGGCGTCAGCACGACCCGCTCGGCGCCGATCGGACCGGGGCCGTTGATTTCGCGGAAGAATACATAGGACGGGTCCTCGCGGCGCAGTGCCGCACCCCGCTTCGGGTGCGCCCGCATCCAGGTCATGATCGAGGCCATCGTGACCTTGCCGCGCGGGATGTCGCCGCGTTCAACGAGAAGCCGCCCGACCGGGACATAGGGCAGCCCGTTTTGTCCGGCATAGCCAACCCGCACGAGCTGTCCGTCGTCGAGACGGATCCTGCCCGAACCCTGTATCTGCAGGAAGAACGCTGCGATCGGGTCATCGACCCAGAGCAGCGCCAGACCGCGATCGGCGAGCGCGCCATCCTCGATCTGCGCGCGCGAACAGCGCGGCGCCGCGGGGTTTGCCGGTGGCGGGCGGTAGATTGGCGTTTGATACGGGCCGTGGCGCGATCGCGAGCCGTTGAGCTCGATCGAGAAATAGCCGGTGAACAACCCGTCGTCCCGACCGGCATCGGCGATCGCCATCGCCGTGAACACGGCTTCAAAGAAACCTCGCGCCGCCACCTCGTCCCCGGCCGGCACCAGGGCCGCCATGCGGCAAGGCTCGCGCCACTCCGCGACCGTCCCGTAATCGGCGCCGCTGGCGATCGCGCCAAAGGCGGCATCCTCGGGCCGCCGCAGCAACCGGGCACAGGATTTCAACAGAGCCGGCAATGCGGCCGCGAGATGATCGGCCGCCCAGCCGTCGAGCGCCGTGAACGAGACCGGGACCAGGCTCAAACGCGGCGGCCCGGCGTCGCCGGCAAGACCGGCGATCAGCACGACCACGGCGGCCCACGTCGCCGCCGGCCGCCAAGGAAAAATGCCGGAAAAGTGCCGCGGCTCAGCCGTTTCCTGTGGCGACGAGCAGCCAGTTCGGATCGGCGGATCGGGTGTCGCGGGCAAAGCTCCAATAGTCGGTCCGTTCGACCGAGTGATCCGGATCGCCATCGACGATGGCGCCATCCATCGCCCGCGTCAGACTGATTTGATGCGAGACGAGCTTGACTGTCACACGCGCGGTCCGCCCCGCGACATCGGCCTCGACGATCTCGGCATCATCGAGCTTCAGCTCGCGGGTTTCGAGGGTTTCCTTGGCGGCGATCCGCTCGTCGATGGTCTGCGCGAACGAGCGGAACACCTCGTTGCTGAGCAGCGGCCGCAAGGCGTCCTTGTCACCGCGCGCGAAGGCGGCGACGATCAACTCGAACGCGGCGCGCACGCCGTCGAGAAACGCTCCCGGAGCAAAGCCGGGATCGGCACGCCGGACCCGGCTCAGTCCATCGGCCAACGAGCCGGCAGGCGTGGCCGATCCAATCAGAGCTGGGGCTTTGTCGGCTGGGATCGCCACCTTTGGCGGACCCGGCTTGTCGGCGGCCGGTGCGGCACGCCGCGTAAACAGCTCACGTCGCCGCTCGTTGCCGGTGCGCCGGCCGAGCACACTGCGCAGCCGCAGCACCAGAAAGGCCGCGATCATCGCAAACAGGATGATGTCGACGTATTGAAAATTGCCCATCGGCCCGCGCGCCCCGCCACACTGCGACAAAGGAGGGCGCCCGGCCCTCGCCCCCTCTTTATTTCAGATGGTGGGTCGCCGCCGTCCCGGCAAGCACGCGCCCGAAGCGGAAAAGGGACCATACCTCGGGACATTGCTGCACCTTCCCGATCCATGCTAGCCAGCCCCGAGCCATCGGGGCTCGGCGCAGGAGGGGATCATGCCCGGAGAAGTCAGAGGCAACGGCGATGCCGATGCGGCGGGCGCCGCCGCGGGCGGGCCGCAATTGCTCGTCAACATCCAGTACATCAAGGATCTGTCGTTCGAAAACCCACGGGCGCCGCAAAGCCTGTTCCAGCAGCAGGCGGTCCAGCCCGAAGTGGCGATCAACGTCGATGTCAACGCCCGCAATCTGAACCAGGAAGCCTACGAGGTCGTGCTGACCGTCAACGTCACCGCCAATGCGCAAGGTGAGCCGGTTTTTCTGGTCGAGCTCGCCTATGCGGCGGTGGTGACGGTCCGCAACGCCGCGGAACCGATCTTGTCGAACCTGGTCCTGGTCGAGACGCCGCGGATCATTTTCCCGTTTGCCCGCGCGGTCATCGCCAACGCCACCCGCGACGGCGGTTTTCCGCCGCTGATGATCAACCCGATCGACTTCGCTGAGCTGCTGCGTCGCCATCAGGCCGCGGAGGAGGCCTCGCCCGAGGAGAATGGCACCGAAGTGTAGCGCGCTACGCTTCGGTCACCCAGAAGGGTGCCGTCAGCAGCAGCAGCATCGCCTGGTGCGCAGCGAGCTCTTCGGCCGATGGCAGGTGCGGCCGTGCGACCCGCGCCACTCTGACGGCGGCGACATCGTCGGTCGCCGGAGCCGCGAAGTCGAGACCAGGCTGCCGCCCGCCGACCAATTCGAGATAGACGGAGGCGAGCAGGCGGCAGTCGATCGTCGCTCCGTGCTCGACCCGCTCGGACAGATCAATATCGAACCGCCGGCACAACGCGTCGAGGCTCGCCGGCGCACCCGGATAGCGCTGCCGCGCCATCGCCAACGTATCGATCGCCGGACCGCCGAGCGCGGGTCGGCCGAGCCGGGCCAGCTCCGTATTCAAAAATGCGAGATCGAACTCGGCATTGTGGATCACCAGCGGGTCCGTGCCGATGAATTCGAGCAGCTCGTCGGCGACCTCGGCAAAGGGGGGGTGCGCCGCGAGGAACTCCGCGGTCAAGCCGTGCACCGCCAGCGCCTCGGCCACGATCTCCCGCCCTGGGTCAACATAGCGGTGAAATTCGTGACCCGTCGGTATGTGATGCAGCAATTCGATGCAGGCGATCTCGACGATCCGGTGCCCAGCCTGCGGATCGAGACCAGTGGTCTCGGTGTCGAGGACAATCTCGCGCATCTACCGGGCCTGCCGCTGGCGCATCTACCGGGCCTGCCGCTGGCGCATGAAGGCCTGCCGCTGGCGCATGCGGGCCTGCCGCTGACGCATGCGGGCCTGCCGCTGACGCGCGAGCCGGCGCTGCGCGAGGCTCGCCGGACGAGGCTCGATCGAGCGCAACTGGCGGATGATGGCGCGCAGCCGCCGCAGGCTCAGCCCGCGATCGAGCCCGCTCGGCACCACAAAATCCGCCCGCCGCCGCTTTTCCGCGTCGGGCATTTGTTGAGCGAGGATCGCGGCAAAGCGTGCCTCGGTCATCCCCGGCCGGCGCATGACCCGCTGCCGCTGCAGCATCGCCGGCGCCGAGACGACGATCACATAGGCGCACCGCCCGGCCCCGCCGCTCTCGTACAACAATGGCACATCGAGCACCGCCAGCCGCTCGTGTCGGGCCCGGGCGAGCGCGAGAAACCGCCGCTCCGCATCGGCCACCATCGGGTGTAGAATTTGTTCGAGGCGGCCGAGCGCTGGCGGATCGCCGAACACGCGCTGCCCGAGCCGCCGCCGGTCGATGCCGCCCCGCTCGTCGCACGCCCCCGGAAACGCGGCCTCGACGCGGACCACCGCCGCCCCGCTTGGAGCCAGCAGCCGGTGCACGACACCGTCGGCGTCGAACAGTGGGACCCGCATTCGCCGGAGCATCGCCGCGGCGGTGCTCTTGCCCATGCCGATCGAGCCGGTCAGCCCGACTACGATCATCGCGCCGCCGCCGTGCTGGCCAGCATCGCCGCCCGAAGCGCGGCATCGACCTCGACCTTGGCGCCGAACCAGGCTTCAAAACCGGGCCGGCCCTGATGCAGCAGCATGCCGAGCCCGTCCACCAGGGGGTGTCCGCGCTGCCGCGCCGCCGCGAGCAATCCGGTTTCGAGCGGCACATAGACGAGATCGACAACGGGAGCCGTCCGCGGCAGCGGCGACAGATCGAGCTCCAGCGGCGGCTGACCCTTCATGCCGAGGCTCGTCGTGTTGACCAGCAGCCCGGCATCCTCCTGCACGGCCTTGGCCTCGTGCCAGGAATGGACCGAGATCGCGGTGCCGGACGAACGCAGCTCAGACGCCAGCGCTTCCGCCCGCGCGCGGGTACGGTTGACGATGCGGATTTCACCCACTGCGGCATCGGCGAGCGCCACGACGACCGCCCGTGCCGATCCGCCGGCGCCGAGCACAACGGCCGGACCGGAAGCCGGATCCCAGTCCGGAACGCTCTCGCGCAGGTTCTCGCAGAACCCATAGGCATCGGTGTTGCTGGCTTCGAGGCTGCCATCGGCGGCGACCACGATCGTGTTGACCGCGCCGATCCGGCGCGCCAGCGGGTCCACCCGGTCGGCGACCGCGAGTGCTGCCTCCTTGTGCGGGATCGTCAGATTGCAGCCGCGAAACCCCAGCACCGGCAAGGCGCGCAGAGCGCTTTCGATCCGTTCTGGCCGCACCGGCAACGGCACATAGGCGCCGTCGATCCCCTTCTGGTCGAGCCACCAGCCATGCAGCAGCGGCGAGCGCGAATGCGCGACCGGCCAGCCCATGATCCCGGCCAGCCGGGTTGCACCGGTGATCTGCCCCATCACCGTTACTACCACACCGCAGCCGCCACGGCCATCGCCCGCCGCTGACGCTATTCGTCGATAACGCTGCCCGCGACAGGCAGCCTTGATCGCCCCTTTGTCGATCGTCGCCGGCAGGATGTCGAACGCGATCCCCGCGGCACGCAGCAGCCGGGCCCGCACCAGGCTCGCCAAAGCGAGAATGACGCGGCTATTTGGCGGCCTCGTGCCGCCGCGCCAATAATTGCAGGATCGCCGCCGCAGTCTCTTCAATCGAGCGCCGGGTGACATCGATGACCGGCCAGCGCTGCGCGGCAAAAATCCGCCGCGCTTCACGCACTTCCGCCCGGACCGCGTCAATATCGGTGTAGTCGGTCGTATCGTCATGATGCAGCATGCTGAGCCGGTGGCGACGCAGGTGGATCAGCCGCTCCGGGTCGTTGGTCAGACCGACGATCAGCGGTCGCTTCGCATCGTTCAGCTCCGGCGGCAGCGGCACACCCGGAACAAACGGGATATTGGCGGCCTTTATCGACCGGTTTGCCAGATAGAGACAGGTCGGCGTCTTCGACGTCCGTGACACACCCACAAGACACACATCGGCATCCTCGATGCCCGAGTTCGCTTGCCCGTCATCGTGATTGAGCGCGAAGGTCATCGCGTCGATGCGGGCAAAATATTCCGTGTCGAGCAGATACTGGCGTCCCGGCACCCCGCGGGCAGCGCGATGCAGATACGAGGCGAGCGCGCCGATCACCGGGTCGAGCACCGGGATCGCCGGCACCTGGAGGCGGCGACAGCCTTCCCGGAGCAGCTCGCGCAGCGCGCTGTTGACCAGCGTAAACATCACCACCCCGGGATTGGCCTCGACACCGGCGATCACGCGATCGACCTGTCTGCGCATGCGCACCATGCTCCAAACATGTTCGACAACCTGGACGTCCTCGAACTGCACGAGACAGGCGCGGGCCATCGACCGGACCGTATCGCCGGTCGAATCGGATACCAGGTGCAGGTGCAGCCGGGTCACTTCGGGACGCTCCCGACACGAGGACCATGCCGCGGGACCATGTGGACTTCTTCGAAATTATGCACGGGATTCTCCGGCATGCGGAGCGCGGCACGATTCATCCCCACTCGCCGGGATCGATCAACCGGATTCACCGGTCTAGCATATCATGGCCCAAACACCGGAACAGGCGGGGGATCACTGTTATCCGTTCTCCGGATCATCCCCGCTTCGAACTGCTCCCACAGCCCCGCGATCGCTGGGTGATCCGGGTATGCCCACGGTTTTGTCGATCGCTCTTGCGAGCAGCGGACCCGAGGCTTTTGGCCTCTTGTGGATTGCGGGGACGGGGTGGGGATCACCATCATTCACCGCACCAACAAGTTTCCATCACCTAGAAAATCTCTGTATCAGGAGCGGGAGATTTAACCGATGGCGAGCCCCTCCGACAAACCTCTGCTGCGAGCGCTCGCTGGCGAAACCCTGGCGGCACCGCCCTGGTGGCTGATGCGTCAGGCTGGCCGCTATCTGCCGGAGTATCGCCGGACGCGGGCGAAAGCGACTGGCTTTGTCGAGCTGTGCCTGACGCCGGCATTGGCCGCCGAGCTGACACTGCAGCCGGTGCGGCGGTACCGCATGGATGCCGCGATCCTGTTTTCCGACATCCTGCTGCTGCCCTATGCGCTTGGCCAGCCGCTCGCCTTCCGCGAGGGCGAAGGACCGGTGCTCGAGCCGATTCGTAACCCCGCGGAGCTGGCGCGGCTCGACCCCGGGCGGGCGGTCACGCAGCTCGACCCGGTGTTTGAGGCGATCGACCGGGTTCGGACCGAGCTCGATCGGCGCACCGCATTGATCGGTTTTGCCGGGGCGCCGTGGACGGTGGCGACCTATATGGTCGAAGGCGGTGCCAGCCGCGACTTCCGGCATGTCAAGGGCTGGGCCTATCGCGACCCCGCCGGGTTTTCGGTGCTGATCGATATGCTGACAGTCGGCACGATCGAGCTGTTGACGGCCGAGATCGCCGCTGGTGCCGAGGTCGTCCAGCTGTTCGACAGCTGGGCCGGGGTCCTGCCGGAGCGGGAATTCGCGCGCTGGATCATCGCTCCGACGCGGCAAATCGTAGCCGCGTTGGCGCAGCGGCATCCAGGATGCCCGGTGATCGGCTTCCCGCGCGGCGCCGGGGTTCTCTATGAGCGCTATGTCGCCGAGACCGGGATCGGTGCTGTCGGGCTCGACAGCATGGTGCCGGTGGAGTTTTCTGGCGCCCGGCTGCGTCCGCGAGCGGTGCTGCAGGGCAATCTCGATCCGGTGCTGCTCATGACCGGAGGTGCGGCACTCGACGATGCTGTCCGGGAATTGCGTGGCGCCCTGGGACACGGCCCGTGGGTGTTCAATCTCGGCCACGGAGTGCTGCCGCAGACCCCGGTCGACAACGTCGTCCGGCTGGCACAGCTGCTGAGCGAGCCTGCCACCTGACATGCGGCGCACCGCGATCGTGCTGATGAACCTTGGCGGCCCGGACAGCCTCGCCGCGGTCGAGCCGTTTCTGTTCAACCTGTTCAACGACCCGGCGATCATCCGTCTGCCGGCGCCGTTGCGCTGGCCGCTGGCGCGGCTGATCGCGCGTGGCCGGGCGAGAGTCGCCCGCGGGATCTACCAGAGGCTCGGCGGCAGCTCGCCGCTATTGGCCAATACCGAATTGCAGGCGCGGGCGCTCGAAGTGATGTTGGGCGAGGGCTATCGCGCCTTTGTCGCGATGCGCTATTGGCACCCGACGAGCGCAGCAGCGGCATCCGCGGTGGCTGATTGGAACCCGGACCAGATCACCTGCCTGCCGCTCTACCCGCAATTCTCGACGACGACGACGGGCTCCTCGCTCGCCGCCTGGAACCATGCGGCTGCGGCGCAAGGGCTCGATCGCCCGACGCGGATCGTATCCTGCTATCCGGCCGAGCCCGGCCTGGTTGAAACCATCGCCGAGCTGATCCGGCCGGAGCTCGGCGGGTCGAACCCCGCGGCGAAACCGCCGCGCCTGCTGCTGACCGCGCATGGCCTGCCGCTACGGATCGTGCGAGCGGGGGATCCCTATCCGGGACAGGTCGAGCAAACCGCCCGCGCCGTCGTCTCGGCACTCGACTGGCCGGGGCTCGATTGGCAGCTTTGCTATCAGAGCCGGGTGGGACCGCTCGAATGGCTCAGCCCGGCAACCGACAGCGAGATTCGCCGCGCCGGTGCCGAGTGCGTACCACTCGTCGTCGCACCGATCTCGTTTGTCTCCGAGCATTCGGAAACGCTGGTCGAGCTCGATCATGATTATCGCAATCTCGCCCTGGCGAGCGGGGTGCCGGCCTATCGTCGGGTGGCGACGGTCGGCACGGCCCCCCGGTTCATCGCGGCGCTGGCAGCATTGGTGCGCCATGCGGAGAGCAATGCCGAACTCGAGGTGGACCGGTGAGTGGCTGGCTCGCCTCCGCCTATCCGTGGGTCAAATCGGCGCATATCGTGGCGGTCATCGCGTGGATGGCCGGGCTCCTCTATTTACCGCGGCTATTCGTCTACCATGCGATGGCGCCCCCAGGCTCGGACCGCTCGGAGACGTTCAAGGTCATGGAGCGGCGGCTGCAGCGCGGCATCATGACCCCGGCGATGCTGGCTGTGGTGCTGTTCGGCCTGCTGCTCGCCGCCACCCCAGGGCTGGTCGATTGGCATCGCGGCTGGATGTGGGCAAAGCTCGTTCTTGTCGCCGGTCTGCTCGCCTGCCACGGAGCGCTCGGGCACTGGCGTCGGGCTTTTGCCGAGGATCGCAACCGTCATTCGCCGCGGTTCTTCCGGGTGATCAACGAGTTGCCGACGCTGGCACTGGTCGCGATCGTCGTGCTTGTTGTGGTCAAGCCGTTTTGAGCCGGCGGATGATGCAGATACCGAGCCGACCTCTTGATATCGGATTTGACTTGCCTATCTGCCCTGGCTAAGGGGAACGGCCCCGGCATCCGCCTCCTCACGCCGTCCCTGCCATCCCCTCGCCCATTCCCACCGCCTGCGTGTTATGGCGCAGGACCGAAGCGGACGGGCGAGTGCTATTCCCTCCCTGATGCGAATCTCCATGAACCTCCAGGAACTCAAGCAAAAAACCCCGGCCGAGCTGCTGGCCTTCGCCGAAGAGCTCGAAATCGAGAACGCCTCCTCGCTGCGCAAGCAGGACATGCTGTTCGCAATTTTGAAGCAGCTGGCCGAAAATGAGGTGCCGATTTCCGGCGACGGTGTGCTCGAAGTGCTCCCCGACGGGTTCGGTTTTCTGCGCTCGCCCGAAGCGAACTACCTGGCTGGGCCCGATGACATCTATGTCAGCCCGAGCCAGGTGCGGCGCTTTGGTCTGCGCACCGGCGACACGGTCGAAGGCGAGATTCGTTCGCCGCGTGATGGGGAGCGCTATTTCGCGCTGCTCAAAGTCAACGCGATCAATTTCGACGAGCCCGACCGGCTGCGGCAGCGCATCAATTTCGACAATCTGACGCCGCTCTATCCCGAGGAGAAGCTGGGCCTCGAATTCGAGGATCCCTCGCGCCGCGATCTGACGACGCGGGTCATCGACCTGATCACGCCGCTCGGCAAGGGCCAGCGGGCGTTGATCGTGTCGCCGCCGCGCACCGGCAAGACGGTGATGCTGCAGAACATCGCGCATGCGATCGCGGCGAACCATCCCGAGGTCTATCTGATCGTGCTGCTGATCGATGAGCGGCCCGAGGAGGTCACCGACATGGCCCGCTCGGTGCGTGGCGAGGTGATCAGCTCGACCTTTGACGAGCCGGCGCAGCGCCATGTGCAGATCGCCGAGATGGTGATCGAGAAGGCAAAGCGCCTCGTCGAGCACAAGCGCGACGTCGTGATCCTGTTGGATTCGATCACCCGTCTCGCACGCGCCTACAACACCGTCGTGCCGTCCTCGGGCAAGGTCTTGACCGGCGGCGTCGATGCCAACGCGTTGCAGCGGCCCAAGCGGTTTTTTGGCGCAGCGCGCAACATCGAGGAGGGCGGCTCGCTGACGATTATCGCGACCGCGCTGATCGATACCGGCTCGCGCATGGATGAGGTGATCTTCGAAGAGTTCAAGGGCACCGGCAATTCGGAAATCGTGCTCGACCGCAAGGTCGCTGACAAGCGCACCTTCCCGTCGATCGACATCACCAAATCCGGCACCCGCAAGGAGGAGCTCCTGGTCGATCGCGGCGTCTTGTCAAAAATGTGGGTATTGCGCCGGGTATTGACCCCGATGGGCACCGTCGATGGGCTCGAATTCCTGATCAACAAGCTCAAGGAATCAAAGAGCAACACCGAGTTCTTCGACGCGATGAACACCTGAGCGTGATCACCTGAGGCGCAGCTCTGGCGAGGTTATCCGCCGTCTGATGCGTGGTCTGACGTCAGCGAATGTCCGCCACTCGCTTTGCTGATCGATCGCGACATTCGATAAATAGGCAAAGCCACGTTCGTAGCCTGGATACATCAAGATGCTGTTACCCTCAGATGGGGCACCGCGCACCAGGTAAGATCCAAGGATGGTCGCGCCGGCGGAGGTCCCGGCGATTAGTCCTCCGCGCGCGAGCACGGCTCGAATTGCCCGCTCAGTCAAGGTGCCGGCGTAAGCGTCAACCAGTCGGTATTGCCGACCACCTCCGAAGAAGACGGCCGGCGAGGAGGAATGACCTACGAGTCCACAATATGGCTCATGGCATTTTACTTCGGGTTCCGATCTCCCCCTCGCAGCGGCAATATCTTTTCCCTATAAGGTCAGCACAGTCTGTCCCGTCGTCTTGCGGTCCTGCAGGTCGCGATGGGCGCGGGCGGCCTCGCGCAGCGGGAAGGTCTGGTTGATCGAGATTTTGACCGCACCGCTCTGCACCACCTCGAACAATTCGCGCGCCGCAGTCAGCAAATCCTCGCGGCTGGCGGTATATGTGTTGAGCGTCGGCCGGGTCAGAAACAGCGAGCCCTTGCCGGCTAGAATGCCGATATCGACCGGGCCGATCGCCCCGGAAGATTGGCCGAACGACGCCATCAGGCCAAGCGGCGCGAGGCAGTCGAGCGATTTGTAGAACGTGTCCTTGCCGACCGAATCGTAGACGGCGGGGAGCTTCTTGCCCTGGGTGATGTCGGCGACTTTGGCGACGAAATCCTCACGGCGATAGTTGATCGGGTAGTCGCAGCCGTTTCTCTGGATCAGTGCTGCCTTGTCGTCGTCGCCGACAGTGCCGATCACGGTGGCGCCGAGATGCTTCGCCCATTGGCAAAGAATGAGCCCAACCCCGCCGGCCGCGGCATGGATCAGGATCGTCTCTCCCGCTTTTACCGGATGGGTGCGGCGGACGAGATACCAGGCGGTCATGCCCTTCAGCATCATCCCCGCGGCCTGGACATCGGTGATGCCGGCCGGCACCGGGACGAGCCGATCGGCGGGCATGACCCGCGCCTCGGCATAGGCGCCGATCGGACCGCCGGCATAGGCGACCCGGTCGCCGGGTTTGAGCGCCGCGACACCCGGTCCGACCTCCTCGACGACACCCGCGGCCTCTGAGCCAAGCCCGCTCGGCAATGGCATCGGGTAGAGCCCGCTGCGCTGATAGGTATCGATATAGTTGAGCCCGACCGCAGTGTGCCTGAGCCGCACCTGGCCCTGTCCGGGCTTGCCGATTTCAACCTCCTGCCAGGACAGCACCTCGGGGCCGCCGGTTTTGTCAAAACGGATCGCATGCACCATGGTCATTCCCTCCCTGACCCGTCTGAAATCGGCGAAAACAAACGATGGCGCGCGCTGTGTATCGTGCGACGCCGGCGAACCTCTGGTGTTCGGCAATCATTGCGAAGAGCGCGGCGACGCTGCAATCCTGATGAGGTCAAATTTTGACGCCCCGGGATTGGCTCGCTTTGCTGGCAGCGACACGACGGGTGCCGCAATGCCTTCGAGCGCCAAAAGCCAGCGCTTGGTCTCGAGCCCGGCACCGCCGCTATAGCCGCCGAGACCGCCGCGGGCGAGGACCCGGTGGCACGGGATCACGATCGGGATCGGGTTTTTTCCGCAGGCCCCACCGATCGCGCGCGGCGCCGATCCAACCGCCATCGCGAGCTCGCCATAGGTGCGCGTTTGACCATGCGGGATTTGCCGCATCGCCGCCCAGACCCGGCGCTCGAACAGCGAGCCCGCGGGCTGCAGCGGCAGGTCGAATTGCCTGAGCCGGCCGGCAAAATACGCATCGAGCTGCTGGGTGGCTTCGGCGAGCAGCGCTGTCACTTCGCCATTCACCTGACCACTCCAGCTGATCATCACGATGGCGGTGGCATCGGCGGTAATCGCGAGCCGCCCGACGGGGCTCTCGATTGTCGTTGAACACAACATCGTGGCTCTCCCACGTGGCCGGCAGATTGGAACCAAGAGGGAACATTAGCGCTGCTCGGCCAGTTGTTCCAGCAATTTCTGCGGGTCGGTCACCGGCAGCGAGCAGACCGGCCCGATACAGACATAAGCCGCGGCATGGCCATCGACCGGCCCCTTGCCATGCGCCGGGTGAGCGGGCGCCAGGTCACGGCCCGGCGGCACCGGGACGACGACGCGGTTCGGCAGCGAGACCTGGTAGACGGCGCGGCGCAGCGCCTCGCCCGATGGGTCTTCAGGTGCGGCGGCAATCACGATTTCGACCGGCGCGGCCAGCAGCTCGGCATTGTTCAAGAGGGTCGCGAGCGGAAAGAAATTCTGCCCGAGCTCCCCCGAAAACGCCTCGACGACGGTCTCGGCGCGCCGGCGATAGGTCTCGTCGCCGGTCAGGAGCGAGAGCCGGGTCAGCACCCCGACAAGGGTGCCGTTGCCGGCTGGTACCGCGGCGTCAGCGGCGGTCCGGGCGCGCGCGATCAGCGCCGGAGTGTCGTCGGCCGAGAAGAAATAGCCGCCCGCTGCGGGGTCGAGATAATGCCGGTCGAGGATCTCGAGCCAGCGCCGGGTCTGACCGAGCAGCCCGGCTTCGCCGGTCGCCGCGTAAAGGCAAAGCGCGGCACGGCACAGATTGGCATAGTCATCGAGGCTCGCCGGATGCTGCGCGCGCCCGTCGCGCCAGCTGTGCAGCAAGCGGCCGTCGGCGGCGGTCATTCGCGCAGCGATAAAGTCAAAGGCGGTGCCGGCGGCCGCGATCCAATCCGGCCGGTCGAAAACGAGCCCGGCATTGGCCATCGCCGCGATCATGAGCCCGTTCCAATCGGCCAGCACCTTGTCGTCCCAGCCGGGTCGCACCCGAGCCGTTCGCGCCCGCAACAGAAGGAGGCGGCATTGGGCGAGCTCGCGTTCGGTTTCGGCATCGCCGAGTGCTGGCGAATTCAGCCGATTGAGGATCGTGTGTCCTTCCCAATTGCCGGCGACAGTCACATCGTAGATGCGCTTGAACAGCGCGGCGCGCGGGCCGAGCAGCGTGTCGATCTCGGTCTCGCTCCAGACGTAGAACTTGCCTTCCTCATGCTCGCTGTCGGCGTCGAGGCTGCTGGCAAAGCCACCCTCCGGCGCCTGCATTTCGCGCCCAACCCAGCCGATCGTTTCCTCGACCCGCTGCCGATAGAGCGGGCTCTTCGTCTCCGGCCACACCAGGGTCAACAGATCGACGAGTTCGGCATTGTCGTACAGCATCTTCTCGAAATGCGGCACCAGCCAGCGGGCGTCGGTCGAATAGCGGGCAAAGCCGCCGCCGAGATGATCATAGATGCCGCCCTGGCACATCGCGTCGAGCGCCTTTAGCACAGCGTCGCGATAAGCAGTCTGGCGTGTGCGCTTCCAGGCCCGCCACAGGAGTTCGAGGATACCGCATTGCGGAAATTTGGGGGCGGTGCCGATGCCGCCATGGATCTGGTCGGTTTCGCGCAGCAGCAGCTCGCCGATCGGGTCGAGCTGTGCGCGCAGGATGGCCCCGCCGCGCTGCGGCTCGCCGAGCCGCTGCAACGCCTGGCGCAGTGCCGCGACATTCTTGGCGATATCGTCGCGCTTGGCTCGATAGGCCTCGGCGATCGCTTCGAGCACCTGCGGAAAACCCGGTCGGCCCCAGCGCGGCTCGGGCGGAAAGTAGGTGCCGCCCCAGAACGGCTCGCCCTCGGGGGTCAGAAACATGGTTAAGGGCCAGCCGCCCTGCTCGCCCATCAGCGAGAGCGCGTGCTGGTAAATCTGATCGATGTCGGGCCGTTCCTCGCGATCGACCTTGATGTTGACAAAGAGCCGGTTCATGACCGCCGCAATCTCGGGATTGTCGAAGCTCTCCCGCGCCATGACATGGCACCAGTGGCAGGCGGCGTAGCCGATCGATAGGAGGATCGGCCTGCCGGCGGCTTTGGCAGCGGCGAGCGTCACCTCGCTCCAGGCTTGCCAGTGCACCGGGTTGTCGCGGTGCTGCAAGAGGTAGGGGCTGGTTTCCTCGGCGAGGCGATTGCGGTCCATCGCTTCTCCCATAACGGCGCAGCTCCGGTGCCTGCGGCCCGATCGGCCGGGGCAGCGGGTGCATTGCCCTCTGCGGCACGACGGGCTAGGCTCGGCATACTAATCCAACAACGGCGGTTTGCGTCATCCGCTCCCGTCGTCCTGCCAACCTTGGAGAAACGTCAATGGCAGATGCACCCGGCGATCCGGCGCTGTTTTATTCGCGGCACATCTTCATGTGCACCAATGTGCGGCCGGACGGCCATCCCCGTGGCTGCTGCAGCGCCCGCGCCGCGGCAGGCGGCGGCGTGGACAAACTGCGCGCTTACCTGCGCGAGAAGGCGCGCGACGCCGGTGTCGAGAACATTCGCCCCAATGCCGCCGGCTGTCTCGATCGCTGCGAGTTCGGCCCGAACATGGTGATCTACCCGGAGGGGGTGTGGTATCGTTACGAAACGACCGAGGATATCGACGAGATCGTGCAGAAGCACCTCGTCGAAGGCGGCCGGGTCGAGCGGCTGATGCTGCAGCCTGAGCAGAAGCCGCCCGCCCACTGAATTCTGCGGCGCCCATCCCGGCCACGATCTTCGCTCCGGCAACGGCGGCGGGGCGGGCTGCCGTTGCGATCCTGCGTCTCTCGGGACCCGATGCCGGGCGGGTGCTGACGGCTCTCGCCGGCGGGTTGCCGCCGCCCCGCGCGGCCCGGCGGCGCCGGCTTGTCGACCCGGCGACCGGCGAGCCGCTCGATGACGCGCTGGTGCTGTGGTTTCCGGCACCGGCGAGTCTGACCGGCGAGGATGTCGCCGAGCTGCAGCTGCATGGCAGCCGTGCCGTGCTCGCAGCCGTTGCCACAGTGCTGCGCCGGCTCGGTTTGCGCCTCGCCGAGCCCGGCGAATTCAGCCGCCGCGCCTTTTTGAACGGCAAGCTCGATCTGACCCAGGCGGAGGCGATCGCCGATCTCGCCATTGCCGAGACCGAGGCGCAGCGGCGTCAGGCGCTGCGTCAGCTCGATGGTGAACTGGGCGAGCTCTATCGCTGCTGGGCGCGACGGCTCACCCGCACCCTCGCCCATCTCGAAGCGGCGATCGATTTTCCCGACGAGGATCTGCCGCCTGAGATCGAGGCCGGCATCGCGTACGAGATTGCCGCACTCGGCGCAGAACTTGCTCGTCATCTCGCCGACGGTCATCGCGGCGAAAGACTGCGCGACGGCATTGCGATCGCGATCATCGGCCCGCCCAATGCCGGCAAATCGAGCCTCTTAAACCGGATCGCCCGGCGCGAAGCGGCGATCACCTCGCCCTACGCCGGCACCACCCGTGACATCGTCGAGGTGGCGATCGATCTCGCCGGCTACCCGGTCGTGCTCGCCGACACCGCCGGGTTGCGCGACAGCAGCGATCCGGTCGAAGAAGAGGGGCTGCGCCGCGCCCGGCGCCGCGCCGAGACCGCCGAAATCCGCCTCTTCGTCTTCGACGCGCGCGACCCGGCCGCAGCTTTTGGCGCCGCCCAATGGCCAGGCCCCGACACGATCCTCGTCGCCAACAAAATCGATCTGATCGAACCAGGTCACTGGCGAGCAAAACCCGTCATGCCCGGAGGTGATCCGAGCATTCACGAGAGCGCTGCGGAAGCCGAAAGCACGGATGACCGGGATAAGCCCGGCCACGACGCAGCAGCAGGCTCTCGCGTCGATGTCGCAGATACTGCAATTTCGGTGTCGGCGCTGACCGGCGCCGGCCTTGACGCCTTGCTGACTGCACTCGGCGAACGGATCACCGCAGCCTATCGCAGCGAGGCCCCGGTGCTGACCCGTGCCCGCCACCGCGAGGCGCTCGAAGACGCCGCCGCGGCCCTCGCCCGTGCCGCCGCTGCGGCCCTGGCTGAGCTGCGCGCCGAAGATCTCCGCCTCGCCTGGCGCAGCCTCGGCCGGATCACCGGCAGCGTCGATGTCGAAGACCTGCTCGACATCATCTTCCGCGACTTCTGCCTCGGCAAATAGCCGGCATTATGCAGCCGTCTCACCAAGCAACCCTGGGAACGGCTCAACCAAGATCATCGCCTCGAGGGTTTTTGCGGTGAAAACCCGTCCGTCCGTATCCCGAACTACCGGACCAAGCGCGTCTCCGGTACGTCGCCACCCGAGGCCGGCAAGAACCGCAAACACCGGAACGCCGCCCAGACGAACAGCCTCACGTCTCAACGTAGCGAACCTCGCCGCTTTATCGCGCGCGGTGCCGCCGTCATTGGCCTGTTTGCATTCGAGAATGGCCTTGAGCGATCCAGAGACATCGTGAATGACGAAATCTGGCGCCGGATTGACCGTTAGCCCAAACTTCTCCGCGATCATATTCTTGGTGCGCGCGCCGGTCCTGATGAACGATATGCGCCGCGTCCGGAACAGATCACTTACCGCGTTTTCGAGTACTCCTCCCCGCCGTCCAGAGGTGGCGTCCAATAGTTGTCGGAACGCACCGCCATAGTATCGCTGGTGCAGGAAAACAGGGAACGGCACATTCTCGGTGGCATATCTGCGGATCGTCTGCCAGCCGTCGGCTGTATCAGGTTTAGTGATTTTGCTGCGAAGATCGCCTGATGGTCGCGGGAATAGTTCGCCATGCATTGCTTGATGGATAACCGCCGCCGCTAGGCTTGCGGTGTCACCGCGCGCTCGCCGTCCGGCCTCCATCGATTTCACCTGTCCGTTCGACAGCGGTTTCGAGCCAATCTCAGCAGCCGGTATGATGCTAGATGCGGCAAATTCTTGTGTCGTAAAACCAAGAAACAACCGAAAGACGCGCACCGTCTCGGGAGCGGCGACTATGGCGCGCTGAAGGCTATCAGGTTCTACGTCCTGGAAAGTTCGGGTCAGAGCCACAGCCTTTGCATAGGCCGATTCGATAGCGGGCAATTCATATTCACTGCGCCAATGAACATACGCGAAGTCAGGTGCTAGCTCCGCTACATATACCGCTTCCGCTACTGCGGCATAAATCTCTTGGTGTTGTGCGAGGCCGAACTGCTCCGGAATTTGTCGAATCAGCGCTACGCGTCGGTTCCAAGTCTCGGCATACAAAATGTCGTCGATGGTTTTGACTATCCGCTGACCCGAAATCACAGGAGCTAACGCCCGGCTTCGAACCGCGAAGGCACTATAGCTGCATATTTGGCGTCGAGTTCGATAGCGAGCCAGCGCCGACCAAGTTGCTCCGCCGCGAGCCCAGTCGTGTTTGTGCCGGCAAAAGGATCGATGACCATTTGTCCGGGCATGGTAAGCAGATTGATAAAAAATGTCGGCAGCGCCAGCGGGAATCGTGCTGGGTGTCTCACGGGGTTCGGGCTGAAATCCGGCTCAAGATGCAGGAGAGTTGAGGGACGCACCATGTCGGGGCCGGCCTGGACGCGCTTCCGTCCCTGACCGGAAGGCGCGTTCACCCTTTCGTAGTTGTGAGCCAGCCTCTTGCGCCGCTCCCGATCGGCTGCATCCCATCTTGCCGGCGTTAGGCACTGTTCGGGAAAGAATTGCCAGCCAGGCCCTTTCGCGAATTGAAAGCAGTACTCGACGGCGTCTTTCAAAAATCGATTGAACCGGCCCGGCGGTGGCGAGGGCTTGCCCCACACAAAGTCCTCGCAGAAGAGAAAGCCCTGATCGCGCAGCCAGAAAATCATCTCGTATTGCAGCGTGCCCCGTTCGTCCCCCCGACGCTTGGAGCGGTAGTTTAGGACGAAGCTGCCCGTCGGCTTGAGAATACGGAAGATCTCGGCAGTTACGGTCAGAAAGGTCCCTCTGTACCATTCACGCTCGTATTTCTCGCCATTGCCATACTTGGATTGGCCGTCATATGGCGGCGAGGTAATCACGAGGTCCACGCTATCGCATGGAACATCCCGCAACGCACGGCGGCAATCATCTATCACCATTTTTCCGAGCGCCGTTCGGTAGACTTCCTCGTGCGGGAGATCAATTAGGTTGCACTTGAGCGCCAAGGCACCGTCCACGGCTTAATCTCCGCTGTCGAGTTGGAGGTTTTTGACGCCAAGCGCCGCCATCACTTGAAGCAGAAAAACGACCGTAAAGGTGCCGCGGTTGACCTTGTTCGACAGGTTTCGCTCGCTTTCCTTGACGCCGATTTCGGCCAGCCGTTCCGCAAGCTCCTTGTAGCTCATGTTGCGCCGCGCCAGTTCGGCGCGGATCAACCCCTTCGCTTGAGCTTGCCAATCCCGGCTGGTCCGCACCCCATGCACCGAATTTGACGTCGGAATCATCATAGGCGAGGAATTACCCGTTGACAAGGAGGTTGGCTTTCACTAAATATGATGCTGTAAGACGTCGCATTTGGTTCCTGCCGTCGTGCCTCAGCACTTCCTCCTCTCCGCAACCGCAAGGACGCTCTCGCTGAGCGCCGTTGCGCGTATGTCGGATGAGGAAGCGCATGCCAAGTTCGTCGCGATCCGGTGAGCCGATAATACGGGCGACCGTATTGCCCGAAGTGCGGCTGTCTCAAGGTTTACGCAATCGCGACCCGCAAGCTATGGAAATGCGCCGGGTGCCGGTATCAGTTCTCCGTGACGGCCAGGACCATCTTCGCCGACCGGAAGCGACCGATTCGCGATTATCTGCTCGCCATCGCAATCTTCGCGAGCGGGGCCAAAGGCCATTCGGCGCTGCAACTGAGCCGGGACCTCGATTGCCAATACAAGACGGCCTTCGCGTTGGGTTTATCAAATAGACAATCGCCGGAAGAAGATATATGAGACCCTTGGCGGAACTTGGGGCTGGTCCTCATCGATCAGGCGATGTGGCAGCCAAATTGCGCGTTAAGACGCAAAGCGTCGGCCCAGTCAGAAGTAGCTTGATCAAAAAGGGATGATCTATTTTCCGCAGCATGGGGATACCGCGTTTACCGTTCCGCTATTTGATTCATACATGCGTAGAGTTATGGAACTCGAATAAGTGCGTCGGCCCCTCCATAGCTTGCTATGGGTTCCACAAATAGCTGTTGCCGGAGGTACCCCATGGCTCCGGTCAGGTGCTGCTGGGCTTGACGTCGAGGAAGCGGTTGAGGAGCCAGTCGCCGTCGATCTTCTCCTCAGTGAGGGCCATGACGAGGGCTTCGCTGCCGAAGACCGGGGCGGCGAGGATCATGTCGGGATGCACGCGGCGAACGCGTTCGAGGTTCTTGCGCGAGCTGACGGCGGCCACCTTTTTCGCATCCGAGCCGAGCTCGCGCGCCGCCAGCACGACAAAGGCGTTCTCGGAATCATCGTCGGAGAGGGCGAGAATAGCGCGGGCGTGCGCGCCGCCGGCTTCGCGCAGGGTTTCGAGCTCGGTCGGATCGCCGATCATCACTTCGGCATCGCCAAAGCTCGCATCCTGCTCGGTGGTGATAATGATGACCGGCTTGCCGCGCTGGCGCAATTCGCGCGCCGCGTTGCGCGCGAGCGCACCATCACCGGTGATGATGAAATGATCGACTTTGCGCATCTTGTCTCTCCGCGGTCCCAAGGTCCGGCTGATCCGGCTCTGCACCACCGGCCCGATCACCGCGGTCAGTGCCGTGGCAAATACGGTCAGACCGAGAGCGATCAAGGATACGACAAAGAGCCGCGCCTCGTTGCTCTTTGGCACGATGTCGCCATAGCCGACCGTCGACATCGTCACGACGGTAAAATAGAACGCGGTCGGCAGGTTGGTGATCGCCGGCGCAAAGCCGGCGCCGAGCAGGAGCGCGCCGAGCACGCCGTAGACCATCAGGATCAGCACCGCGGCCACCGCGAACAGGCTGCTCGCGGCGAGCGAAGAGCGGTCGAACCGGCCACGGGCCGCGACCAGCGCGCCCAGCAGCACGACGACATAGACGATCTGGCCCGTTATGATCCGCTCGGATGCCGCGTGGACCGCCAGCAGCAGCTGCGCCACGGTGATCGCGATCGCCGACAGCCAGGCGATGCGCGAGCGGGCGAGCAGCCCCAGAGCGATCACGATCTGCAGCACCCCGACGATCGCCTCCGGCACGCCGGAGAGGATCAGCGGCGGGATGTGGCCCGAGAGCGGATGCAGGGCCTGCTGCAGCTTGGCGAGGTCGAGATGGAGATACTGTGCCGCGTAGCTGCGCAGCGTCGGCAGCAGCGCGAAGGTTCCGGCACCGCCGACCGCCAGCGCCAGCGGGACATGCGGAAACCACAGATCGGCACGCAGCCGGCGATACCAGCGCGCGGATAGGAGCCGGGCGCGGCTGCCGATCATCGCGCGAGGTTCCGCCATTTGGCTGCGGTCTTCCGGTCCGTTTATCCGCGGCGATCGGGTGTCACCGCCACCGATGGACATCGTCGGTTCGCTGAATGTCGAGCGCGCATCGGCAAAATTCCTGGCTCGTATGGTGCCGCCATTTGCGTCAACCTAGCAGCATAGTCGCCGGCCGTGCGAAACGAGCGGTCGATGAGCACGCTGTCGCTGTTGCCCTCGATAACGCTGCGATTACGGCAAATCTCGACATCAGCCACTCGTTTTCCTAGATTTCGGGTGCCATGAGCGACAGCTTTGCAAAATACGATGTCGTCGTGATCGGCGGTGGGCATGCCGGATGCGAGGCTGCTGCGGCGGCAGCACGGGTCGGCGCCCGCACGCTCCTCTTGACGCACCAGCGCGCAACGATCGGCGAGATGTCGTGCAACCCGGCGATCGGCGGGCTCGGCAAGGGCCATCTGGTGCGCGAGATCGACGCGCTCGACGGCATCATCGGCCGCGCGATCGATTTGGCCGGCATCCAGTTCCGCATCCTCAACCGCAGCAAGGGGCCGGCGGTGCGCGGACCGCGCGCTCAGGCCGACCGCAAGCTCTACCGTCACGCGATCGCCGGGTTGTTGGTCGAGACCCCGAACCTCACGATCTCCGAGGGAGCCGCCGAAGATCTGCGGCTCGATCGCAAAGGGCGTGTTGCCGGGATCGTGCTCGGCGATGGCCGCGAGATCGCCGCCCCGCGCATCGTCTTGACCACCGGCACGTTTTTGAACGGCCTTATTCATCTCGGCGCTAAGAAGATCCCGGCCGGACGAGCCGGCGAGGCACCGTCGCTCGGGCTAGCGCGGACCTTGGCGCGGGCTGGCTTTGCGCTCGGGCGCTTGAAGACCGGCACCCCGCCGCGCCTCGACGGCACGACGATCGATCGCGCCGGGCTCGACATCCAACCCGGCGACGACCCGCCGCCGCCCTTCTCGTTTATGACCGACCGGATCACGACGCCGCAGGTTCCATGCCACATCACCGCGACGACCCCGGCGACACACGCGCTGATTCGCGCCAATCTCGGGCGCTCGCCGCTCTATTCCGGCGAGATCACCGGGATCGGGCCGCGCTACTGCCCGTCTATCGAGGACAAGGTGGTACGCTTTGCCGAACGCGAGCGGCACCATATTTTTCTGGAGCCGGAAGGGCTCGACGACGATACGGTCTACCCGAACGGCATCTCGACCTCGCTGCCGCGCGACGTGCAGGAGGCCATGCTGGCAACGATCCCGGGGCTCGAACATGCGGTGATGCGGCGGCCGGGTTACGCGATCGAATATGATTTTGTCGATCCGCGCGAGCTCCACCCGAGTCTCGAAACCCGGCGCGTGCCCGGTCTCTATCTCGCCGGCCAGATCAACGGCACGACCGGCTATGAAGAAGCGGCGGCGCAGGGGATCGTCGCCGGCCTCAACGCCGCGCGCGCCGCATCGGGTGCAGCACCCGCGCTGCTCGACCGGGCCGACGCCTATATCGGGGTCCTGATCGACGATCTCGTCACCCGCGGCGTCAGCGAACCCTATCGCATGTTTACCTCGCGCGCCGAATACCGGTTGACCTTGCGGGCCGACAATGCCGACGAGCGGCTGACCCCGATCGGGTTGCGTCTCGGCTGTGTCGGCAGCGCGCGAAGGTCGCGCTTTGCGGCCAAAGCGGCAGCACTCGGGGCAGCGCGGGCCCGTCTCGCCGAGCTGCGCATCACCCCGCCCGCGTTGCGGCGCTACGGTATCGCGGTCAACGATGATGGTGGCGCGCGCAGCGCCGCCGAGCTGCTCGCCTATCCGGGGATCGATGTGGCGCGGCTCGCGGCGATCTGGCCCGAGCTCGGCGGACTTGCACCCGAGATCGCCGAGCAGGTCGAAATCGATGCGCGCTATGCCGGCTATCTCGACCGTCAGGAGCGCGACATCGCCGCCTTCCGCCGCGACGAGGCGCTGCTTCTGCCGCCGGGGCTCGACTATGCCGCGATCGGCGGTCTGTCGCGCGAAATCCGCGACAAGCTCGCCGCGGCGCTGCCGGCAACCCTCGGTGCCGCGGCGCGGATCTCCGGCGTGACCCCGGCGGCGCTGGTGGCGCTCCTAAAGCACGTGCGCCGCCGTGCGGCGTGATCCGCCGCTCGATCCGGAACGGTTCGCCGAGCTCGTTGCGGTTTCACGTGAAACACTGGTGCGGCTCGAAATCTATGCCCTGCTGCTGACCCGCTGGTCGGCGCGCATCAATCTCGTCGGCCGCGACACGCTCGCCGATTTGTGGCGGCGTCATATCCTCGATTCGGCGCAACTCCATCAGCTTGTCCCAGCGGGTGCGCAAAGCCTTGTCGATCTCGGCAGCGGCGCCGGCTTGCCCGGGCTGGTGCTGGCGCTCCTCGGGGTGCCCGGGGTCGAGCTGGTCGAGGCCGATTCGCGCAAGGCGGCGTTTTTGCGCGAAGCGGCGCGGGTGACCGGGACGGCGGTGACGATCCGCCCGTGCCGGATCGCCGCGGTGCCGCCACACCCGGTTGATGTCGTAACCGCGCGGGCATTGGCCCCGCTCGACCGGCTGCTCGATCTCGCAAGCCCGTTTCTTGGGCCTGACACGCTCGTCCTGCTGCCAAAAGGGGAGCACGCGGAGCGGGAATTGACCGAAGCGCGCAAACGCTGGACAATGACCGCGTCACGTCACCAAAGCATAGCCGATCCGCGGGGGGTGGTTCTGCGTCTGCACCGGGTGATCCGTGGGCCCGACCACGGCTGAGTCGACGCCGGCAGGGCGGGGTCGCATCGTCGCCATCGCCAACCAGAAGGGCGGGGTCGGCAAGACCACGACCGCGATCAATCTCGGGACGGCGCTGGCCGCCGCAGGTCATCGCGTCCTGTTGATCGATCTCGACCCGCAGGGGAATGCCAGCACCGGCGTTGGCATCGCCCGCAATGCGCGCCGGGCGACGAGCTACGAGCTGATCCTCGGCGAAGCCGCTCTGCCGGACGCGGTCATGGCAAGCGGGGTGCCGCGCTTGTCGCTGATCGCCGGCTCGGAAGATCTAAGCGGTGCCGAGATCGAGTTGATGACCCGCGAGCGGCGCGAGTTCCAGCTCGCCCAGGCGCTGCGTGATCGGCTGCGCGACTGGGACGAGATCCTGATCGACTGCCCGCCCTCGCTCAGCCTGTTGACGATCAACGCGCTGGTCGCGGCCGACGCGGCGCTGGTGCCGATGCAGTGCGAGTTCTACGCGCTCGAAGGTCTCAGTCAGCTGATGCGCACGATCGAGCGCGTGCGGCGCGCGCTCAACCCGCGCCTCGAATTGCAGGGCGTCGTGCTGACGATGTACGACAGCCGCAACAATCTGAGCGAATCGGTGGCGCTCGACGTGCGCGAGCATCTCGGCAGCAAGGTGTTCGACACGGTCATCCCGCGCAATGTGCGGGTCTCCGAGGCGCCCTCGCATGGCCAGCCGGTGCTGATCTACGATCAGCGCTGCGCGGGGGCGCAGGCCTATGTGGCGCTCGCCGCCGAATTGATCCGCCGAACTGGGCCGGCGGTCGCGTCGGCCGCCGCGCTGCGATGAGCGAACGGGCAAAACGGCGGCCGCTTGGGCGAGGGCTCGCCGTGCTGTTTGGCGAGGCGGCCGCTGAGGATGGACCCGAGCCGGCGGCCCAGCGCCGTGTCGCGATCGAGCTGATCCGGCCCGGCGCATTGCAGCCGCGGCGTCGCTTTGCCGAGGCCGGGCTCGACGCGCTGGCGCAGTCGATCCGTGAGAAGGGAGTGTTGCAGCCACTGTTGGTGCGGCCGGTCGGCGATGACGGGTTTGCCTTCGAGCTGGTCGCTGGCGAGCGCCGCTGGCGGGCGGCGCAGCGGGTCGGTCTGCACGAGGTGCCGGTCATCGTGCGCATGCTCGCCGACACCGAGGCGCTCGAAATCGCGCTCGTCGAGAATTTGCAGCGCGAAGATCTGGCGCCGCTCGAAGAGGCCGAAGCCTACCGCCGCCTGGTAAGCGAATTCGGACGCACCCAGTCGAGCCTTGCCGAGGCGGTCGGCAAGAGCCGCAGCCACGTCGCCAATACCCTGCGCCTCTTATCGCTGCCCGCACCGGTGCGGCAGCGGCTCGACGACGGCGAGCTGTCTGCCGGGCATGCGCGGGCGCTGCTGGCCGCTGCCGATCCGGCCGCATTGGCGGCCGAGGTGGTGCGTCGCGGCCTCAATGTACGAGCGACCGAGCGCCTCGTGCAGCGCCGTGCATTGACCCCCGATCCACCCGAAAGGCCGACGCGTGACGCCGACACAACGGCGCTCGAGCGCGAGCTCGCAAGCCGCCTCGGTCTGCGTGTCACGCTCGATCCGAAGACCCGCGGCGGGACGCTGAGCCTGCACTACACGAGCCTCGACCAGCTCGAGGCGTTGCTGCGGCTGCTGCGTGCGGCCTAGCCGGCAAGGCCGTTAAGCGCGGTCGCGAAGGATTGGGGCGAAGCTCGGGACGTTCTCCCGGCAATCGCTGTAGCACCGTCGCGGCCGGTGGCGGCTACGCTGGCGATCGTGCCGATCGCGATCCCGGCCGCGGCGAGATGCTCGGCCTCGACCAGCGCACCCGGCCATGTCGCCGCATCGCCGGCCACCAGCCAAACCACCCGCCAGCCCTCGAGGGCCAGCTTGCCGACCCGCGCGACATCGTCGCCGAGCGCTTCGACAAAGCACCGGCCGGGCACCAGCGAGAGCGTATCGGCGGCGATGGTGGCATCGTGCAGCACCGCATCGGCTGCTGCGAGCGCCGCGAGCGCCGGCCATGACAGCTCTCCTGGCCGCTCGGGGTCGAGCCCAATCAGGAACACGAGCCCGGCATTGCTAAGGGTCGCGGGCGGGGTGGATCGGGACAGCTGCATTGGGGGCTCCCAGAGGGTATCGCCGCGGTTCTTGGCCTTGGCGCACCGCCGATCGCGGATTTGACACCGTAAACCAGAGGCGAATTTATTCTTCAGCACAGAAATGTCAATATGTTCGCAATCACAGTAATGTAACGTATTATGGTCTCACACGGCGGCGTGCAGCACGGGCGATTTTTTGCCCTTGAATTTGCCGATGCGCTGGTCACTTGCATGATGCAAGCAATGGGAGGGCATCAGCGATGCGCCGCAAGAGCTTTGGCAACATGCGTTGCCCGGTGGCCCGCAGCCTCGAGCGGGTTGGCGAATGGTGGTCGATTCTGATCCTGCGCGATGCGTTCCATGGGCTGCGCCGCTTCGACGAATTTCAGAAGAGCCTCGGCGTCGCCCCGAACATGCTGACGCGGCGGCTCAACCGGCTGGTCGAAGCCGGCTTGCTGGAGCGGCGGCGCTACAGCGAGCACCCACCGCGCGACGAATATGTGCTGACCCCGAGCGGGCGTGATTTTCACTCCGTGCTGCTGGCGCTGTCCGCCTGGGGAAGCCGGCATTTCGCGCCCGACGAGGGGGCGGCGGTGCAGCTCGTCAACCTGCGGACCGGCGCTGTGGTCGAGCCGGTTCTGGTCGATGCGGCCACCGGCGAGCCGATCGTCGGCGGCTCGTTTGCGGTGGTCGCCGGGCCTGGCGCCGACGAAGCGATGCGCGAGCGCCTCGCCACGCGAGCAGCACGCTCGTTCGCAGCGGGAGAAGCGGCATGAGCACGCAGATCCTCGAGCGCGCCGCAGAACGCGAAGCGATGCCGCAGGGGCTCGATGGCCGCGGTGCTGTCCGCCGGCTGCGCTTCGACCGGCGCCTCGCCGCGGCATTTTTCGCCCTGATCGCGGCTGGCGGTATTGCCTCGTATGGCTGGAGCTGGTGGCGGGTCGGGCGCTTTATCGAGACCACCGACGATGCCTATGTCGGCGGTAATGTGACGACACTGTCGCCTCAGGTTGCCGGTTTTGTCGCGAGCATCCGGGTCGGCGACAACCAGTTCGTGAAGAAGGGGCAGCTGTTGATCGAGCTCGACGATCGCGACTACCGGGCAAGCCTCGCGCATGCCGCGGCGGTCGTCCGGCGCGAGACCGCGGCCCTTGCCAATCTGCATGCCAAATACGCGCTGCAGCAATCGATGATCGAACAGGCGCGCGACGATCTCGCGGCACAGCAGGCACAGGCCGGCTTCACCCATCAGGATGCGCTGCGCTATCACGTGCTGGCGCTGTCGAGCTTTGGTTCGTTGCAGACCTACGAGCGGGCGTTCGCCGCCAATGAGAAAGCGCAGGCGACGGTGCGCGCCGACCAGGCGGGTCTCGATGCGGCCCGCGAGCAGCTTGCCGTCATCGATACCGACATCGCTGAGACCGAGGCGAGCCTGGCGCAGGCCGAGGCCGATCAGCGCAGCGCCGAGCTCGATCTTGGCTACACCCGGATCCGCGCGCCGATCGACGGCTATGTCGCGAACCGGTCGGCGCAAATAGGTGCATATGCATCTGTTGGCGCGGCGCTGCTGTCGATCGTCCCGGCGCACGGGCTGTGGGTCGATGCCAATTTCAAGGAGGACGAGCTCGCCCGGATGCGGCCGGGGCAAACGGCGACAATCGTTGCCGATGTGCTATCGGGCCAAGTCTTCACCGGTCGGGTGGTGAGCCTCGCTGCGGCGACCGGCGCCATCTTCAGCGTGATCCCGCCGGAGAACGCGACCGGCAATTTCACCAAGATCGTGCAGCGCGTGCCGGTGCGGATCGCGGTCGAAGACGGCGCCGGAACCCTCGGACTGCTGCGCCCCGGACTGTCGACGACGGTCAGCGTCGATACGGGCGGCGCGCCGGAGCACGGCCGATGAGCCCGCATGAGCCGCAAAACGACGCAGCCCCGCCCAGCATTCTGCCGTTTGCGATCATGTGCGTCGGCATGTTCGTGGCGTTGCTCGACATCCAGATCGTCGCCTCGTCATTGCAGGATATCGGCGGCGGGCTGTCGGCGGCACAGGACCAGATCAGCTGGGTGCAGACCGCCTATCTGATCGCCGAGATCATCGTCATCCCATTGTCCGGCTGGCTCACCCGGGTGTGCTCGACGCGCTGGCTGTTCGCCGCCTCGGCCGCCGGGTTCACCTTTGCCAGCCTGTTGTGCGGCATCGCCTGGAACATCGAGAGCATGATCATCTTCCGCGCGCTGCAGGGAATGCTCGGCGCCTCGATGATCCCGACCGTGTTTACCTCGTCTTTTTATTATTTCCCGGGTCGGCGCCGGGTCTATTCGGCTGCCGTGGTCGGCACGATCGCCTCGGTGGCGCCGGTGCTGGGCCCGGTGATCGGCGGCTGGATCACCGACACGCTCGATTGGCACTGGCTGTTCTATGTCAATCTGGTCCCCGGTCTGCTGGTCGCCGTGATGGTGCCGCTCATGGTCAGGATCGACCGGCCCGACCTCTCGCTGCTGAGGGGCGCGGACTACCCGGGGATCGTGCTGATGGCGCTGGCACTCGGCAATCTCGAATATGTGCTCGAAGAGGGTGCGCGCTGGAACTGGTTCAGCGATCGCACGATCACTGCCTGCGCCTGGATCGCCGGGATCTCGGGCGTGCTGTTCGTGCTGCGCAGCCTGACCTGTGCGCAGCCGGTTGTCGATCTGCGGGCGCTCGCCAACCGCAATTTCTCGCTTGGCTGCCTTCTGTCGTTTGTGACCGGCATCGGCATCTTCTCCACGATCTATCTGACGCCGCTGTTTCTCGGCTATGTGCGTGGGTTCAGCGCCTGGCAGACCGGGATCGCGGTCTTTTCCACGGGGGCCGCGTCGCTCGCCGGTGTGCCGGTCTATGTCTTCCTCGCGCGCAAGATCGACCTGCGCTGGCTGATGATGTTCGGTCTCGGCTTGTTCGGGCTGTCGATGTGGTCGTTCAGCTATATTACCCATGATTGGGGTGCCGGCCAGTTGCTGGTGCCGCAAATCCTGCGCGGCTTTCCGCAGGTCTTTGCGGTGGCACCGGCGGTCAATCTCGGTCTCGGCAGCCTGTCGGCCGAGCGGCTCAAATATGCCAGCGGTCTCTTCAATATGATGCGCAATCTCGGCGGGGCGGTCGGCATCGCGGTGTGCGGTGCCATCCTGAACGACCGCACCAATCTGCATTTTCTCGACATTGCAACGCATCTGACTGCGGCAAACGGGGCGATGGAGCAATTTGTCGGCGAGATGGCCGGCCGCTATGGCGCAGCGTTGGGCGGGCCGGTCGCCGGGCATGCTGCGGCTTTGTCACAGCTGTGGCATCTCGCCTACCGCGAGGCCTCGACCCTCGCCTACGCCGATGCGTTTCGCGCAATCATGATCACCTTTGTGATCGCGACCTTTCTCGTGCCCTTGCTGCGCAAAGTCGGCGCTGCAAAATCGCCGCCGGCCGAGGCCCATTGACCCCGAACCGTCACGACCATTGACCCGAACCGTCACGACCATTGACCCGAACCGTCACGACCATTGACCCGAACCGTCACAAAAGGAGACTCGATACATGCGTATTCTCGTTGTTGGCGCCGGGGCGATCGGCGGCTATTTCGGCGGCAGGCTCGTGCAAGCCGGCCGCGATGTGACCTTTCTGGTGCGCGAGCGCCGAGCGGCCGAGCTCGCCGCGACCGGTCTCGTGATCGACAGCGCTGCCGGCAATTTCGTCAATGCCAGACCGTCGGTCGTGCTGGCGGCCGAGCTCGATCGATGGTTCGAGCTGATCATTCTGAGCTGCGAGGCCTATTCGCTCGATGACGCGATCAACGCGCTCGCACCAGCGGTCGGACCCGATACGGCGATCCTGCCATTGCTCAATGGCATGCGGCAGCTCGATGTGCTGGAGGCGCGCTTCGGCGCCGGGCATGTGCTGGGCGGGCAATGCGCGATCGCCGCGACACTCGGTGCCGCAGGCCAAGTCGTCCATCTGAACGCGACCCACGAATTGTCGTTTGGCGAACGCGACGGCGTTCTGACCGAACGGGTCGAGGCCATCGCCGAAGAGATGCGCGATGCCGTGTTCACCGCGCGGGCGAGCCGGCACGGGTCTGCATGTCGCCGGAAACGGGGCCGCAAGGGTGTTCACCGCGCGGGCGAGCCGGCAGGTCCTGCTCGAAATGTGGGAGAAATGGGTGTTTCTGAGCGCGCTTGCCGGCGGCACCTGCCTGATGCGCGCGGCGGTGGGCGACATCGTGCGGGCGCCGGGCGGAACGCAGCTGATGGATGCGCTGCTCGATGAAAGCCGGGCCATCGCCGCGGCTGCCGGCTTTGCGCCGCGCGCGCGCTTTCTCGAATGGGCGCATGGTTTGCTGACGGCCGCAGGGTCGTCGTTCACCGCCTCGATGCTGCGCGACGTCGAGAACCACAATCCGATCGAGGCCGATCACATCATCGGCGATCTGATCCGGCGTGGCACGGCGACCGGCGCGCTCCCCGGTGATGGCTCGCTGCTCAGGCTGGTCTTCACCAACCTCAAGGCCTACGAGGCCCGGCTCGCCCACGGCCAGCCAACCGCCTGATCCCCCTGCCGCCTGATCCCCCTGCCGCCTGATCCCGCTGAGGGGCGAGCGCCGCTGCGGTCAGCGCCGCCGATCGATCTGGACGGTCGCCGTCATGCCGGCGGCGAGGACGACACCGTTCGGCACGTGGTCGATATGGATGCGCACCGGGATGCGCTGCGCGAGGCGGACCCAGGTGAAGATCGGGTTGACCGCGGCAAGACCGAGCCGGTCGGGCTGCGCATTCGTCACATCAATCGCGCGCGAGACGCTCGCGACATGGCCGCGAACGGTGCGGCGATAGCCCATCAGCTTGACCGTCGCCGGGTCGCCCTTCTGGATCGCATCGAGGTTGGTTTCCTCGAAATAGCCATCGACCCAGAATGAATCGGCATCGACCAGCGAGATTACGTTCTCACCAACAGTTGCGTAATCGCCACGCTGGATCAAGAGGTTGGTCACGTAGCCATTGACCGGAGAGCGAATCTTGGTGCGGCGCAGATCGACCCGCGCCTGGTCGAGATGGGCCACCGCCTGCTGATAACTGGCGGCGAGCGCCAGCGCGTTGCTCTCGTAGGTCTCCTTTTCCTCTTCTGTCGTGGACAGCGTGGTCAGCGCGAGCCGCCGCCGCGCCTCGCGCTGCGCATTGGCGGCATTGGCCTGCGCCTGCTGCACCGCCGCTGCGGCGAGACTGACCGCAATCTTGTAGTTGGTCGGGTCGATGACCACTAAGAGATCGCCCTTGCGCACGTATTGGTTGTCGGCAACCGGCAGCGACACGATCTCCCCGGCGATTTGCGGCGCGATCGTGACGACATAGGCGCGCACCGTGCCGTCTCGGGTCCACGGGGCGGCCATGTAAGCCTGCCACATCGCGCGGCCGAGGACCGCGGCAAGCGCCACCGCGACGGTGGTGATCAGGAACGGAAGGATGCGCAAACGCAAGCGGCGGCGGGCGGGCGCAGGCAACGGCGCCAGCTCGTCGCCGAGGGTGCCGGTTCTCGCCTGCTCCTGCGGCCTCAGCTCGATGTCGTTCATCAGCCGCCCTCAGCGCGCGAAACCGAGCACTATAGACGACAGCACGATCATATAGACGGCGAACACGAACAAGGCGCGGTGCCAGACAAACCGCAACAGATCGAACCGGGCGGCAACCCGGCGCAGCAAGATGACGACCAGCCACGCAGCGATCATCATCAGCGAGATCGGCGCGACATAGACGCCAAAGAGATCGATCTCGGCAAATCTCATGGCGGCGCCGGCGCATCGAAATATGGTGAATACTGGGCGAGCGCCTCGGACATTGCAAGCAGGGCGGCTCGCGCCCGCATCCTGGCCATTGGGTCACCGGGCTGGGCGGCGAGACGATGGTCGATGCCGCCGAGGTGGCTGATCGCGGTGGCGCTGTCACCGGCGGCGATTGCTGCGAGACCCGGGCCGAGCACGAGGCCGAGGCCAGCAGCGGCGCAGAAGTTCCGCAGACGGATGATTTCGTTGCCAACCGCGAGCGCTGCCACCAACCGCGCCCGGTCCTCCGCCGTGGCCGCCTCCGGCAGCACTTCGAGGCGGCAATAGATGCAGCTTTCCCAATCCTCCTCGGTCGTCGGACCCGGACCGAGCGCGAGGCGGCGCAAGTCGCGCAACGCCAGGGTCAGCAATCGGCGGGTCCGATGGGCCGGCGACAGCGGCGGCAACAGGCGGAAGGCGATCATCGCCGCAGCGAGACCGCCGACGATCGCCAAGGTCGAGTTATAGAATTGCTGTGTGTCGTAGACGTTGGGGTTTTGCGGCGCGAGCACTGCGATGAACAGTCCGGTCATCGCCGTGAAAAACGCGAGCTGGCGGGGCAGCAGCATGAGCAGCGTGCCGGCCGGGACCAGATAAAGGCCGATGATAATGCTGAAGCCGAAAAACGAGACGAGGCTGGGCAGAATCATGAAGTCGATCACCGCAGCGGCGGCGGTGGCCGCCATCACGCCGAGCATGAAGCTCGTCGCCGCGGCGGAGGCCTGCTCGGCCCTTGGTGCGAACAAAAGGACGGCGATAGCGGCAAAGGTGATCGCCGAGCTCCCGCCCGGCCAGGCGGTGATGATCCAAAAGAGCGCCGCCGCGCCGATCGTGACAAAGGCGCGCGCGGCATTGACCAGAGCCGGCAGCCAGTCCGCGACGCGCAGCCGCGCGAGCCGGTTTCGCGCCACTTTGCGCAGCGGATCGGCGGCCAGCAGCGCCACCCCGTCGAGCCCGCGCGAGATGCCGCGGAGGGCCAGGGCCGTCTCGTCGGCGAGCAGGCGCAGCGAAGGGGTCGCTGCCGGCAGCTCCGCCAGCGTCGCTGCCGCGTCCTCGGAAATCTGGCCGAGACGGCACGGCGACAAAGCCCATCGCGAACCATCGCCGTCCGCCGGGTCCGAGCGCAGCTCTGTCGGCAGCCGGCTGAGGACGGTTTCGCCCGCGGCGCAGCCCTCCTCGGCCGACAGCCGCTCAAGGTGATAGGCGGCGCTCCGCCACGCTGCCAGCGCCGCGAAAAGGCCGTCGAGCGCGTCCTGCAGGATGCGCGAGCGATAGTGCAGGCTGGAGGATTCGCCGATCGCCTCGTCGATTGTCGGTTCGAGCGCTATGACACGGCGGATCAGATCGCGGCGGAGCTCGCGGGTCTGCGCCTGCTGCGGGCCGCCGAGCCGCAGCGTCGCGGCCAGCCGCCCGGTGATCTCGGCCGTCAGCGAGGCGAATTGCGCCGCCAGCCGCCGCCGCGCGGTGCCGAGATCGGTTCCGGCGAGGACGAGGCCGGCGCACACAATGCCGATCGAGATCTCGGTCGCGCGCTCGAGCGCCAGGGTGAAGGCTTGCCCGTTGGTGCCGCCGATCAGGCCGAGCTCGTCGGTGGCGATAATCGCCGTGGTGAAGCCTGCGAGCGCCGCGGCGTAGGAGGCGAAATTGCGCAGCACCGTCGCCGCCAGACCGCAGACCGCCGCCCACAGCGCGAGGCCGAAAAGAAAGCCGATCCGGCTTTGCGGAAAGCAGGCGGTCAACACCACCGCGGCAACCGCGCCGACCACGGTGCCGACCATCCGGAACCAGCCCTTGCGCAGCGAGGCGCCGAGCTGCGGCTGGCAGGTCAGCGCCGCCGTCGTCCCGGCCCAGAACGGGTTGCCGAGCTCGAGCCAATAGGCGACATAAAGTGCCAGGCACACCGAGATCCACATGCGCAGCCCGAACAGCAGCGCCGGACCGGCGGTCTGTGCCCATTGTCCGAACCGCCCGGCAGTGTCGGGCGCGCCCGATGGTGAAATTGCTGTCTGCGCCATCCGCAATATCCGGGACCAAGACTGCGCCGCTGGTGCGGCGCAATCCGCGAGCCAAACTCAAGCAGACCGCGCGAGCCATGACGAATGTCAACTGCGTGACCTGCCGCAACCCATCGCCTGGCGGCCAGGCTCGCCGCGGTGCGCCCCCAGGCTCGCCGCGGTGCGCCCATTGATCGGTCGCGTCGTGTTGGGCTATCTGGATGGCGATCGAACCGCCTCGCAAGTGTCGGCCGTCGCAAGTGTCGGCCGTTTCGGGAGATCCGCTGATGCCGCAGCTGTCCGTCACGACCCGCCCGATCGAAGGCCCGAGCGCCTGGGTGCGGCGCGATGTCCGCACCGAGGATTGGCGGATCGCGCTCGACACTGCCGCGCTTGACGAGATCCGCCGCGTCGCCGATGAGCTGCGCCGCTATCCGCTGCCGACGATCGTGCTCGAACCGGATGACTTCGCGATGCCGGCCTGCCGCGCGGCGATGGCGCGGGTCCGCGACAGCCTCGCCCGCGGCGTGCGCTTTGCGATCGTCGACCGGCTGCCGACGGCTGAGATCGATACGTCCGAGGCCACCGCGATCTACTGGCTCTTGTCGAGCATGGTGGCGCGCCCGGTCGCGCAGAAGCTCGACGGCACGCTGATCTATGATGTGCTCGACACCGGCCAGCAGGCCCTGCCGGGATCGGGGATCCGCCCGGACAAGACCAATATCGAGATCCGGTTTCACAACGACAACGCGTATAACGCCACACCACCCGACTATGTCGGGCTGTTGTGCCTGCGCCGGGCGATGAGCGGCGGCCACAGCCGTGTGCTCAGCTTTCACACCGCGCACAACCGGATGCGGGCGCGCTGCCCCGATCGGCTGGCGCGACTGTACGAGCCGTTCTGGTTCGACCGCCAGCGCGAATTCCACGCCGGCGAGAGCCCGGTCTTCGCCGCCCCGGTGTTCGATGGCGGCGGCGAGATCAAGGCACGGTTCAGCGTGCACCAGATCAACAGTGGCTATGCGCTCAAGGGCGAGCCGCTCGACCCGGTGGGCGAGGCTGCGCTCTCGACACTGCTCGACATCTTCGAGGAAGACGAT
>JBOHME010000015.1:0-55171 GCA_050729795.1 Allostellaceae bacterium
GCCTCGGCCGAGCTCGCGGCGGCGATGGGCGCGCCGGCGTGAGGCGGCGCGCTCGCTGGTGGCGGGTGGCGGCGCCGCTTCTGCTGGGCGCGGTGCTGCTCGCCTTGTGGCAGGGGCTTGTCCGCATCGAGGACATTCCGGTCTACATCCTGCCCGGTCCGGTCGCGATCGCCCGAGCGCTGTGGACCGACGGCCCGAGCCTCCTGGGATCGCTCTTGGTGACATTGCGCATCACCCTTGCGGCATTGGCGGCGGCGGCGATCCTGGGCGGGGCGATCGCGCTCCTGTTCTCATTGTCACGGCTGTTGGAGATCAGCCTCTTTCCCTATGCGGTGATCCTGCAGGTGACGCCGATCGTCGCGATCGCGCCGCTGATCATCATCTGGGTGCAGCAGCCGTTTCTGGCGCTGCTGTTCTGCGCCTGGATCGTCGCCTTTTTCCCGATCGTCGCCAACACCACGATCGGGCTCAACAGCGCCGACCGCAACCTCATGGCGCTGTTCCGGCTCTACGGCGCCTCGCCGGCGCAGACCCTGTGCCATCTGCGCCTGCCGACGGCACTCCCCTATTTTCTCGCCGGGCTGCGGATCAGCGGCGGGCTCGCCCTGATCGGTGCCGTCGTGGCGGAGTTCGTCGCCGGCACCGGCGGCACCCAAACGGGGCTCGCCTTTCGCATTCTCGAAGCCGGCTATCGGCTGGCGATCCCACGCCTGTTCGCGGCGCTCTTTCTGCTGTCGATGACCGGCATCGCGATCTACCTCGTCATCGATCTCGTCTCCCGTCTGCTGCTTCGCCATTGGCACGAAAGCGCGATCGAAAGGGAGGACGAGTAGACCTGCGCCAGGAGACGGCCACGCGCCGGGTCAATGCACGGTCGGCCCCGGCATGTAGATCGGCGGATCGAGGCCCACCCCGACCAGATGCCCGAACAATTTTGTCAGGATGCGCCGGTCGGTCTCGGGCAGCGGCGGTTTCAGGATCGAGGCGATATTGGTGCGCAGGTGCTCGGGATCGCCGGTGCCGAACAACACGACGTCCGCGCCCGGCTCGTGCCGAGCAAAGCGATATGCCGCCTCGGTCACGCTCGCCGCACCGCCATCCGAGGGATGGACCAGAAAGCCCAGCGGGTTCGGCGCGTCAGCCAGCCAGCGCGGCAGCTGCCGATTGGCGCTGAGCTCGCGCAGCTCGGCCCGGAGTCGCTCCGGTTTCGAGAAGATGTTGCGCACGACGAACATCAACAGGGTTCCGACCCGGTTGGCGAGCGCGCGCGGAAACACCGTGCTCCGCGCGTTCTGGTGCATCATGTGAAAGCCGAGCATGACGACTTCCCAGACGCTATCCTCGACGGCGCGCTGCAGCATCGCGTGCTCGCCGTCGCTCGATCCGGTCTCGGTGACACCGAGATGGCCGATCTTGCCTTTCTGCTGCTCCCGGATCAGCGCCGGGGCGATGACCTCGCGGGCCTGCTGATAGGCTCCGGGTGATACGCCGTGCAGCTCGAAGATGTCGATATGGTCGAGACCCAGGAGCCGCAGCGAGTTGTCGAGGCTCGCCACCGCCCGCTCGGCGGCCGACCGGTCGGTGCTGCGCGGGATCCATGCCTTGGTGGCGATCACCACCCGGTCGCGCGGCAGCTCTTTTAGCGCCCGGCCAAGCACCGCCTCGGTGCCGTATATCGCCGCGGTGTCGAACAGATTGACCCCGAGATCAAAGGCCTGATGCACCAGCGCCACCGCCTCGGCCTCGCTCTTGCCGGTGCCGAGCCCGAGCCGGCTGAACCCGCCGCAGCCGAGCCCGGCGACGCTCACTCTAAGCCCGGTCCTGCCCAAGGTGATGTATTCCATGATCGCCTCTCCGCAGAGCTGCTTCAGTTCGGTTTGTGCCGCGATATTTGGTGCGCCGCGATATTTGGTGCGCCGCGAGGATCGGCAACCGGGGCAGGCGCAAACCGGGGCTCGGGTAGCCAAGAGCGGAAAATTGCGCAAGACTGCACGCCAGCGAGGTTCGCCCCCGACCGGGCGGCAGCCGATCCGGAGGAGCACGGATGATCACCAAGTTTACCACGGTCTATGCCGGCCATGTCGATCTGCCCGACCGCGGTCAGGAGGCGACGCCAGCCAACGAGCGGCGCTATTCGAACCAGCACCTCGCCAGCGTTTTCGAGAAAACCGAGGCAATCGCCAGGAAAATGGACGCGCTCGGCTATGATACGCTGTGGCTCGCCGAGCATCATTTCCAGCACGAAGGCTACGAGTGCATCCCCAACATCCTGATGCTGGCGGTGCACCTGGCGCATGTGACCAAAACGCTCAAGATCGGTTGCGGCTTCAATATCGCGCCGATGTGGCATCCGTTGCGGCTGGCCGAGGATTTCGCCACTGCCGACATCCTGACCGGCGGCCGCACCGTGTTCGGCGTTGGACGGGGCTATCACACCCGCGAAGTCGAGAGCCTCGGTGGTCCGATGCTCGACGGCGAAGCCAACCGCGAAGTGTTCGAGGAGAGCGTCGAGGTCATCTTCACGGCATTCGACAATGAATCCTTCTCACACAAGGGCGCGCATTACACCTTGCCGCCGCGCGTCCCCTACCGCGGCTATGAGCTCAAGGAGCTGACCCTGGTGCCGCGACCAATCCACCGCCCGGTCGAATGCTGGCAGCCGATCGTCAGCGCCAGCCGTCGCGGTCTCGACTTCATGGTCAAGCACGGCATCAAGGGAGCGGTCGGCGGCGGTGCGGCGACAATGCAGGGCGGTCCGATCATCGCCTATCAGGAGGCAGCGGCACGCGCCGGTAAGAACCTGGCGCTGGGCGAGAACCTGCAGATCGGGCTGCATTTCCACTTGGCCCGTACTCGCGAGCAGGCGATCCGTGAGATCACGCCGATTTACGAAGAGCATGTGAAGATGTTTGCGCCGCTCGGCTTTGTGCCGGGGCTGACGCCGGCTCAGGTCGAGGCGGTGGCGCGGCGCGGCGGCTGGGACGCAGCCGGGGTGCCGAATGTCGAGCATTTCATGAAGCTCGGGTCGTGGTTCGCCGGCACCCCCGCCGAGCTGATCGAGCTATTGAAAGGCTTTGAGGAAAAATACCCCGGCATGCGACACATCAGCCTGTCGAGCCCGCTCGGCACGCCCCAGGCGACGATGCTCGAACAGTTCCAGTGGGTCGCCGAGGAGGTGATGCCGGCATTTCGGCCGGGCCGCGGCTGATGCGCCGGACGGCCCGCCGCAGGGTTCGACACTCTTTGGCCTAGGGTGCTCGCGCCAGCGCCAGGGAGCCAAAGATGCACGGACCGCAATTGCTGCTGGTCGGGGCCGTCGCCGCGGTCGGCGTGCTGCATACGATCGTGCCCGACCATTGGCTGCCGATCGCGCTATTGGCGCGCCAGCGCGGCTGGTCGCGCGGCGAAACTGCACGCGCCGCGCTGCAGGCCGGGACCGGGCATGTGCTTTCCACTTTGGCGATCGCGCTCGCCGTCTGGATCGCCGGTGTCGCCCTCGGCCAGCATTTCGGCGAGCTGATAGACGCGCTCTCCGGGATCGCGCTCGTCGGGTTTGGCGGCTGGGTCGCATTTTCGGCGTGGCGCGAGCTGAGTGCCGAGCACGCACATGGGCACCGCGATAGTCACGACCAGGCTAGTCCGCACCGCCACGATCATCACAGCCCGCATGGTCACTCCCATGGGCACAGCCATGGGCACCATCATCCCCATGTCCACCCGCACCCGATCGAAGCTGGCCCGCCGCTCGCGGATCGGATGGCGATCGCGGATGACCGGCTCTACGTCCCGTTGCGCGGCGCGACGGGGTCGCTGATCCGCCATATCCATATCCACCGCCACGGCAATGGCACGCCGCATTTGCACTGGCACGACCATGTCGCGGCCACCGCGCACCCGATCCTCGCCGGTTTCGCCACCGACCCGCCGCTGCACCTGCACCGCCACCGGACGACGGCGCGGACGGCACTGTTGCTGATCCTCGGCGCGTCGCCGATGGTCGAGGGCATCCCGGCATTCTTTGCCGCGGCGCAATACGGGGCCCGGTTGCTGGTGCTGATGGCTGCGGTGTTCGCGCTCGGCACAATCGCGACTTATGTCGTGCTGTGTGTCACCTCGATCACCGGCATGCAGTATCTGCGGCTCGGCGCCGCCGAGCGTTACGGCGAGGTGCTGAGTGGTGCGGTCATCGCGCTCGTTGGTGTGCTGTTCGGCCTGTGGCCAGCGCTGTAGCCCGGCGTGGCGGGCACCGGGCGGCCGGGTGCGGGGATTTCCTTCCGCTCGTCAGGTGATTACGATCGGCCGGGTGTAACCGCGGGCGCTGACGGAGGCGGAGATGGACGGGCTGGTGCTGCCGATGGCCGGACGGCCACAGGAGATCGGTCTTTCGGGTGAGCGGCTCGATCGGATCCGTGCGGTGTTCCACCGCGACGTCGAACGCCGGCTGATCCCCGGCGGCGTCATGCTGATCGCCCGCGGCGGCCGGACCGGGCTCGCCGAGACATTCGGCTATCGCGACCGCGAGACCGGAGCGGTAATGGCGCCCGATGCGATCTTCCGCATCGCTTCGATGACCAAGCCCTTGACTTCGGTCGCGGCGATGATGCTGGCCGAGCAAGGGGATTTGCAACTTTCCGCGCCGGTCGCCGACTATCTGCCGGAATTCGCCGAGCCTGCGGTTGGTGTCGAGCGCAAGCCGGCGCGGCGCGTGATGACGGTGCAGGATCTGCTGCGCCACACCTCCGGGCTCACCTATGCGGCGTTTGGCGACTCGCCGGTGCAGATGGTCTGGCGCGATGCCGATCTGACCAGCGAAGCCCAAACCAGCGCCGAGCTCGTCGCCAAGCTCGGCCGCCTGCCCTTGATGTTCGAGCCCGGCACGACCTGGGAGTACAGCATGTCGACCGACGTGCTCGGCCGCGTCGTCGAGGTGGTTTCGGGCCAGGGCCTTTCCGAGTTTTTCGCCGCGCGGATCACCGGGCCGCTCGGCATGACCGACACCGCATTCGAAGCGCTGGGCGAGAAGGCAAAGCGACTGGCCGAGCCGCAGACCGACACCAGCGGTGTCCGGCCGCCGATGCGCAATGTAACGCACCCGCATTCCTGGGCCTCGGGCGGCGGTGGGCTGGTTTCGACCGCCGGCGATTACCTGCGCTTCTGCCAGATGCTGCTGAACGGCGGCGAATTTGCCGGCACGCGGCTGTTGTCGCCAAAAACGATCCGGCACATGGCATCCGACCATCTGCCACCCGGTGTCGGCTATGGCGAAACCGCGCGCCCGCGATTTGGCGCGCTCGCCCCGGTGCCGGAGATGGGCTACGGCTTTGGCCTCGGCTTTGCGGTGCGCACCCATCCCGGCCGCTCGCCGGTGCCGGGCTCGGTCGGCGAATTTTTCTGGGGCGGGGTCACCGGCACCTATTTCTGGATCGATCCGCAAGAACAGCTGATCGCGATCCTGATGCTCGCGGCCCCCGACCGCCGGCTCTATTACCGCTATTTGTCGCGCCAGCTGGTCTACGCTGCGATCGCTGGCCCGGTCCCGGCTGAGCTGCTGGCCCGCTGAGACGAATCGGCGCCGATCGGGTCTCAGCGGCGACCGCGGGCGATGAAGCCGTCGTTTCTGAACCCCGGCTTGCCATAGGCGAGCGGTGCGCCGGCAAAGGTTTCGACGCTTCCCCCGGCGGCTTCGAGGATCGCCTGCCCGGCCGCGGTGTCCCATTCCATCGTCGTGCCAAAGCGCGGGTAGAGATCGGCCTCGCCCGCGGCGATCAGCCCGAATTTGAGCGCGCTGCCGCAGCTGCGCCGGGTCAGCACCGGATAGTCGGCGAGAAACTCGCCGAGGCGCCGGCTGTTCTCGTGCGAGCGGCTGTGCACGACAACCAGACCATCGGGTGCGGCGGCGCGCGCCCGGATCGGCTCGATCACACCGGCGGCACGCTGGCGCGTCGCGGTTCCCGGCCCGTGCGCCGCATAGGTCAGCCCGACTGCCGGTCCGTGCAGCACGCCGAGCACCGGCCGGCCGTCCTCGACGAGCCCGATGCACACCGCGAACTCGCCATTTCTGGCGATGAATTCGCGGGTGCCGTCGAGCGGGTCCACCGCCCAGAAGCGCGCCGACACGGGGGGCAACCCTTCGGCCTCGACCAGCTCCTCGGCGACGATCGGGATCTCGGGAAAGGCGCTGCCGAGCATGTCGATGATGACCCGTTCGGCGGCGAGGTCGGCCTCGGTCACCGGCGTCTTGTCGGCCTTCTGGCGGACGTCGAACTCCTGCGCATAGACGCGCATGATCGCCTCGCCGGCGGCGAGCGCCGCCCGCTGCGCGACGTCGAGGAGCGTTTCGCGCGACCGGCTCATGCCGCCGCCCGCTGTTCGGCGCTGCGGATCGTCCGCCACAGCCGCTCCGGCGTCACCGGCATGTCGATGTGCTCGATGCCGAGCGAGGCGAGCGCGTCGCAGATCGCGTTGACGAGAGCCGGCGGCGAGCCGATCGCACCCGCCTCGCCCGCCCCCTTGATGCCGAGCGGATTGGTGCGGCACGGCACGATGTTGTAGGCGAATTCGATCCGCGGCAGGTCTTCGGCACGCGGCAGGCAGTAATCGCTGAGCGAGCCGGTGACCAGCTGCCCATCGGCATCGTAGACGCAGCGCTCCAGCATCGCCTGACCCACCCCCTGTGCGACACCGCCCTGCACCTGGCCCTGCAGCAGCAACGGATTGACCACGGTACCAAAATCATCCACCACCAGATAGCGCACGATGTCGATCCGTCCGGTCGAGGGGTCGATCTCGACCTCGCAGACATGGCAGCCATTGGGGAAGGTCGGTGCCGGCGGCGTGAAATGGCCGCTTTCGGCAAAGCCCGGCTCCATCCCGGCCGGCAATTGCACCGGGTCGAACGCGGCGCGCGCGACCGCGGCGAGGCCCAGCTCGCGGTCGGTGCCGGCGATGCGAAAGACACCGTCGGCAAAATCGACATCGGCCTCGGCCGCCTCCAGCAAATGCGCGGCGATGCGTCGTCCCTTGGCGATCAGCTTGCGCGCGGCGGCATCGACCGAGGCGCCGCCAACCGGCAGCGAGCGCGACCCGCCGGTGCCGCGACCAAAGGCGATCGCCGCGGTGTCGCCCTGCATCACGCGGATCTTGTCCGGCGGCAGCCCGAGCCGCTCGGCGGCGAGCTGCGCATAGGCGGTGTGATGTCCCTGGCCCGAGGATTGGGTGCCGAGCAGCATCGTCAACGTGCCGCTCGGGTCAAAGCGCAATTCGGCGAACTCGTCGGGCGGAAATCCCGATTGCTCGATATAGACCGCGTGCCCGAGACCGCGATACCGGCCGCGCGCCCGCGCCACCCGCTGCCGCGCGGCGAGCCCGGCGATGTCGGCAGCCGCCAGCGCCTGCTCCAGGTTCTGCGCGAACTCGCCGCTGTCATAGGTGAGCCCGAGCGGTGTCGCATAGGGCATCGCCTGCGAAGGGATCAGGTTGCGCCGGCGCAGCTCCCGAGGGGCGACACCGAGCCGGCGGGCCGCGACATCGATCAGCCGTTCGAGCGCATAGGCCGCCTCCGGCCGCCCCGCGCCGCGATAGGCATCGACCGGCACGGTGTGGGTGAACACCCCCTTGGCCGCGACATGGATCGCCGGGATGCGGTAGACGCCGCTATACATCGGGCCGCCCGAGGCGGTCGGGATCTCCGGCGCGAAATTTGACAGATAGGCGCCCATATTGGCGAGGATCGTCACCCCGAGCCCGAGAAACCGCAGCTCGTCATCGAGCGCCAGGGTGAGCCGGGTCACATTGTCGCGGCCCTGGGTGTCGGTGGTGAACGCATCGGCGCGCTCGGGTGTCCATTTGACCGGGCGGCCCAGCCGCTTTGCCGCCCACAGCACCAGGATGTGCTCGGGGTAGAGAAAGAGCTTCATGCCAAAGCCGCCGCCGACATCGCGAGTGACGACACGGATGCGGTTTTCCGGAACCTTGAAGACGCGCTCGGCCAGGAGGCCGCGCAGAAAATGCGAGCCCTGGGTCGAGCTCCACAGCGTGTAGGTCTCCTCGCCCGGGTCGTATTGGCCGATCGCCCCGCGCGGCTCCATCGAGTTGACGACGACGCGGTTGTTGACGAGATCGAGCACGATCCGATGGCGCGCCGCGCGCAGCGCCGCCTCAACCGCCGCGGCATCGCCGAGCCCCCAATCGAAGGCGAGGTTGCCCGGCGCCTCGTCCCAGACTTGCGGCTCGCCCGGATCGAGCGCATGCCCGGTCTCGACCGCGGCCGGAAGCGTCTCGTAATCGATCTCGACCAGTTCGGCCGCGTCGCGCGCCGCAGCGAGGGTTTCCGCCACCACCAGCGCCACCGTGTCGCCGACATGGCGCACCCGGTCATGCGCCAGCGCCGGGTGCGGTGGCAGCGGTGCCGGCGACCCGTCGCGGTTGGTCAGCGCGCTGACACAGGGCACCGGGCCGATCCCGTCCGCAGCGAGGTCGGCGCCGGTCAGCACCGCGATTACCCCCGGCGCCGCGGCCGCCGCGGTGGTCTCGACCCTGCCGATGCGGGCGTGCGCGTGCGGCGAGCGCAGCATAAAGGCGTGCGCCTGGTGCCGCCGCGCCAGATCGTCCACAAAGCTGCCGTGCCCGGTCAGAAAGCGCCGGTCCTCGACCCGGCGGACCGGTTGCCCGATGCCGTACTGGTTCATCGAATACGCTCCTCCAGCCCCGCATATCGGCCCCGCCACCGGGTTTTGCCATAGCCCGGCAGCACTTTCCCGCAGGTGCCGCCCGCCTGGATCACGCAAAAGCGGCGAAGCGCCGGCAGCGCGGGTGCCGAATTAACCGGACGTTCATCGCTTGGCCGCAAAGTTCGGGCAATCGGCGGAGTGCGGACGCATGCCCAGCAAAGGTGGCGGTTGGCGGAGCATCTTTGGCGGTCGGCGCATCTTTGGCGGTCGGCGCATCTTTGGTGATCGCCGAACCTTTGCTGATTTCCGAACCTTTGCTGATCGGCGCATCTTTGGTGATCGCCAGGGCGCGATCGGCGTCTTGACCGCGTTTGTCATCGTCGCCGTCATCGGCATGTCGGCGCTCGCTCTCGAATACGGCCACGCCCTCCTGCAGAAGACCGAAAACCAGCGGGTGGCCGACCTTGCCGCCTATGCCGGGGCGCTCGTCTACAATTCGACCAGCTCGACCACCAGCGCCGAAAGCGCCGCCAACAATGTCGCCGCCTTGAACGGCCTCTCCGGCGATGCTACGCCGAGCGTCGTCAATTCGCCGACCGGCGATGGCAACCAGGCGATGCAGGTCACTCTGACCAGCTACGTTCCATTGCTGCTCGCCCGCGTGCTGACCAGCAAGACCACGCTCCCGGTCAGCGCCACCGCCTATGCCGAGATGAAAGCCGACGCGCCGGGCTGCATCATCGCCTTGAGCAGCAGCGGCAACGGTGTGTCGCTGAGCGGCGGTGCAACCGTCGCGGCGGACGCCTGCGCCGTCGCCTCCAATAGCACGGTGACGACCCATGCCTGCTCCAACACGATCACCACGCCGAACCTCAACTACGATTCGGGGACGCCGCCGACCTGCGCTCTGGTCGCGCCGGCGGGGAAATCAGCGGTGCAGACCAGCAAGGTAACGACCCCCGATCCGCTCGCCGGAAACAGCGCCATCACCAGCGCCACAACGCATCTCGGCTTGAACAGCTCGGGCACCTGCGCCGGCACCGCCGGGACTGTGTGCGCCATCGCCTCGCCGAGCGGGCCGAGCCTCAGCGGTGGAAGCAGCATAACCCTGAACTCGAGCAGCAAATCAGGATCATTCCCGGCCGGCTGCAGCACCGGTTCGACCAAATCGCCCTGGGCGGTCACCTGCACCGGGACCGGTCCGTTCAACTTCAATACGATCACGATCGGCGGCGGTAGCTCGGCCACCTTTACCAACACGTCCTCGGGAGCCACCTATAATTTTACCGGGCTGATCGACAGCGGCTCTTCGAACGGATTGACGTTCAACGGCGGCAGCGGCGCGATATACAACATGGGTGGGGGCATCTATGCCCATGGCAGCGCGCCGCTCAGCTTTGGCGCCGGGACCTTTGACATCGGCACCGTTGCAACCAGCGGCGATTGCGGCGGGACCAGCGGTTACAGCGTCTGCATCAGTGGCAGCGGCAGCGTGACCTTCGGCGGCCCAAGCAGCTTTACCCTCGCCGGCGGCATCTATCAGAACGCCAGCGGGATGCCGCCCAGCGCCGCGCTGAATTTCGGCTATGGGACCAGCACCAACAGCTTCAATATCGGCAGATCCGGCAACGGCTATTCGCTCGACGACGCCAATGGTGCGACGCTGTTCGGCGACGCCACCGGGAGCCTCGATCTTTTCCAGATGGCGGGCAATCTGACGACGACCGGTGGCACCTGCGTCGCGGTCAGCGCCGCCACCGCCCACGACATCAAAGGCTCCATTGCCGGCGCGGGCGGGCTTGTTCTCGGTGCTGGGGTCTATTCGATCAACGGCTATGTCGCCCTCGGCAACAGCTCGGGCGGCGATGTCGGCAACTGCCCGACCAGCGGGACGACCACCGGGCTGACCGCACTCGGTGTCACGCTGGTCGTTTCCGGCAGCACCACCGTGACCTGCGGGTCGACCACCTCGGCCTTCTGCCTTGGCGCCGGCTACAGCGATGTAGACCTGACCGCGCCCTCGACAGGATCGACCGCAGGTCTGGCGGTGATCGGTCCGCAATTGTCGAGCGATACCGGCGCTGCGGCGTTCACCAGCGGTGCCACCAACACACGGATATCGGGCGCGTTCTATTTTCCGAACGGGCAGGTCTATATGAGCGGCGGCGCCACACTTCAGGATACGGTCGATTCAGGCGCCTGCCTCGAATTGATTGGCACCCAGGTCACTCTTACTGCCGGCAGCGCCGTTGGCTCGACCTGCACCGGGCTCGGCGGCGGCAGCACCGGCAGCACCGTCAGCCTCGTGCAATGAGCAAGCCTGGCGCAATAATCCGGTCCGCGATGTGGTCGCGCCGTGCAAAGCGCGGTCACGCGGCGGCCGTCTCCGCCGCGCGGGAAGCGGGCGAGGGTGCAAAGGGACGGTTTCGCGCGGTTCCGAGCTCGCCTGTTCCGGGTATCCCCATCTCAAATTCCCGCCATCGGGAGCGCGGGTGGCCGGCTCGGCCCGCGGCGCGCCACCGCGCATTAGAGATCCGCCCGCCAAAGCATGGGACCTGGTTTCGGAGCGTTCGGCGGCTGCTGACGGCGCGGGAGAATGCCGGGGTGGCGGCGCTCGAATTCGCGATCTACGGCATGGTGCTGCTGATGATCCTCGCCGGCACGGTCGATATCGGACTGTTGCTGTTCACCAATTCGCAGCTCGATGCGGCGGTCAGCGCCGGCGCCGAATACGCGGTCAACAACACCCCCCTCGTCGCCTCCAACCCGAGCGGTCTCAACACCTATATCTCGAACATCGTGAGCAACACCAATGGCAGCAGCTGGGCGACCAGCGCGGTCAATGTCAACAACAGCAATGACGAGACCGGCTGCTATTGCCCCTCCGGCACGCCCGGGAGCTGGAGCTGGGGCAGCACCGTCAGCTGTGGCAGCAGCTGCAGCGGCAGCGGGGTCGGCGGCCAGTTTGTGACCATCACCGCCACCCGCCCCGTCTCGCCGCTGTTTCCGACTTTCGGCTTTGTGCAGAGCGGCACGCTCAGCCGCTCGGTCCTGGTCGAAACGCAATGATGCGGCGCCGCGCGGACCGCCTGCCGCATGCGTCCGGCGGTGCCACCGCGGTCGAATTTGCCCTGGTGGCGCCGATGTTTTTTATGCTGGTCTTTGGCACGATCGAATTCGGCCGCCTGCTGTGGACGCAGGAAGCCTTGCAGGAAACCGCAATCGCCGGCGCGCGCTGCGTCGCGATCGCCCAGGGGACGACCCAGGATAGCCCCTGCGCGTCGGGCGGCACGACGAGTTATGTGCAGAATGTTGCAAAGGGTTGGGGTCTGAGCCTGGCCTCGATCACTCCAAACACCACGGCCACCTGCGGCGGGTGGAGCGGGTTCTCGGAAATGACCTTGACCAGCTCCTTCAAAAGCGTCGTCCCCGAGCTGATCCGGCTCAGCACCAGCGGGATTACCCTGACCGCCTCGGCTTGCTATCCGAACGGTTCCTAGTGGTCCGACCGAAACGCTGGGTATCCCAGCGTGTCGTGAATCGGCCCACAAGATCAAAATGTTGGTGGTGCGATTTCAGCCAACGGATGGCAACTATCCGTTGCCATCGCACCACTGGCAAGCCACTCGCAGCACGGCAAGTCAGCCGACCCGACTGGCTCGCGCGCGGCGCCCCGGTCGGCAGGGGGAGCAAAGCCGCGCAAAAGGCGGCGAGCTTGGGCGCCGCAATGGACCTCATATCCTGGACCCCACGATCGGCAGACGGCACGCCCTCGTGGCGTTGATCGGGGGGTCGCCACGTAGCAGCGCTGCGTGCGGCATAGAGATCGTGTAGAATGCTGCTATCAGAGGAAGCGCGAGCCGCCCCGTCCCATACTGGACTGAGCCCCGTCATATCCTGGATTGAGCCTGTCCTATTCTGGATTGAGCCTGCCCGATGCCCGATGGCGATCAGCCAACCCCGCCCCGCAGCGACGCGGCTGTCGCGGTGCAGCTCTTGGCACCCGGGCCGGCGCCGCTCTCACCCGGGCTGGCGCCGCGGTTTGCACCAAGCGCGAGCGCGCGCGATCCGAAGGCGGCAACGGCGAGGCGCTATCGCCGGCGGGTGCTGCTGGCGCTCATCGCCATCGCCGCGGTGTTCGCCCTCTATTGGGGATCGAGCTACTTCTTCGCCTACACCGACGACGCCTATGTCACCTCCGACCTCGTCGCCGTCGCGCCGCAGATCACCGGCCGGGTCGTCGCCGTGCCGGTCACCGACAACGAGACCGTCAAAAAAGGCATGCTGCTGGCCGCTATCGACCCGCAGCCATTCCGGCTGGCGCTGGCCCAACAGGAGGCCAAAAAGGGCGAAGCCGAGGCACAGCTCAAGGTTGACCACGACCTCGTCAAATCAGCCAAGGCGGCGCGTGACGCATCTGCCGCCAAGGAGCGGCTCGCCGACGACAATCTGCGCCGCGCCACCCCGATCGCCGCCGCCGGCTTTTTGTCGCGCCAGGCGCTCGATGCGGCGAGCGCGCAGATGCAGGAGGCGCAGGCCGCACTCGCCGATGCCGAGGCGACCGTCGTCAAGGAGCGCCAGATGCAGGTGCTGCACGAGGCGACGGTCAAGGCGATCACCGCCGAGATCGCCTATCTGCAATGGCAGCTCGACCAGACCCGGGTCCTCGCCCCGGTCGATGGCACGATCACCAACCTCACTCTGCGGGTCGGCGACCAGGCAGTCGCGAACAAGCCGCTGGTCGGCCTGGTCGATGCGCATGCCTGGCGGATACTTGCAAACTACAAGGAAAGCGTGATCCGCCACATGCAGGTCGGTCATCCGGCCTGGGTGTGGATCGACACCTATCCGTGGCACTTCCACCGCGCGGTGGTCCAGGGCATTGCCCGCGGCATCAGCCGCACCCAGACGCCGCCGAACCTGTTGCCCTATGTGGCACCCACGACCGATTGGATCCGCCTCGAACGACGGTTTCCGGTGACCATCCTGCTGCGCAACCCGAAGACCGAGATGACGCTGCACATGGGCTCCGACGCGCGCACGCTGGTCATCTACTGAGCCTTGATGGTGCTGCGCGGGATCCCGGGCGCTCTCGCCGCCGAGCTCGGCCGTATCGAGCTCACCGGTCCGCGCGGGCTGGAGGCGCTGGAGGCAGCGCTCTCGGTCAGCCTCGCCGTGCTGGCGGCGCTGGCGGTCCATTCCGACGATCCATGGTGGGCCGGGATCAGCGCCTTTATGGTCACGCGCGCCTCGTTCGCGCTCGCGTTGTCGCGCGGCCTGATGCGGGTCGCTGGCAGCATCGTCGGTGCTGTATTGGGGGTGGTGGCGCTCGGCCTCTTTGCCTACCAGCCATTGCCATTTTGTGTGTTTCTGTTTGTGCTGTCCTGTGTGGGGTTTTTCGGCTTCGCGACCTCGTCTCACGGCTATGCCTGGCTGATCGGCGCGGTGACCGGAAACCTGGTCATGCTGATGGCGTTTACCGCACCGCAGGGCGCCTTCACGATCGCTGTCGACCGCGTCGCCGATGTCGTTCTCGGGACCGCGGCCTCGATCCTGGTTTGCGCCTTGATGCCGGCACCGCCCGAGCCGGCGCCGCCACCCGCCGCCGCCGGGCTCACCCTGCCGCCGCTCGCATTCTGGCGCAGGCGCTACGGCGCCGAGCTGCAGCGCTGGCTCCCCGGCAAATGGCCGATCGTCATGCATGTGCTGCGCGGCGGACTGACCGTCATGCTGCTGCCGGCGCTGGCTGATTGGCTGGCTCCGGTGAGCCCGGTGACGATGGGTCTGACCGTGGTCATGGTCATGTCGATCCCGACCACCGCGATCATCGGTTCGAATATGACTGCGGTCGTCGAAAAGGCCGCGCACCGCGCCATCGGCTGCCTGATCGGCGCGCTGATCGGGCTCGCCTGCCTCGCCTTTGTCGGCAGCGATTTTCTGCTGTGGATCGCGCTGCTGGTCGGCGGTGTCTGGCTGTGCTCGCAGATCCAGACCGGGACCACCGGGGTCAGCTATATCGGCACACAGGCGCTGTTCGCGTTTTTGATGAGCATGGTGCAGGGCCAGGGTCCGCCACTGACGATCAGCCCGGGTTTCGAACGCCTGGTCGGGGTCATGGGCGGGCTTTCGATCCTGTTTGTGATGACCCTGATCCTGTCGCTGATCCCGATATCCGAGCCAGCCGACGCCGGCACCGGGTAGCGCGCGGGCTCGCGGCGGAACGAGGAGGGTGCGGATGACGGATCGGCCGAGTGGATTTGCCGTCGAACCCGGCAGCCCCGGTGAGGCGTACCTCTCCGATACGCCGCTGCTGCGGACCCATGCCGGAACCCAGCCCGATCTGTTTTTGCGCTGGAACGCGATCCCGCGCGACGCCCCCTCGGTTGATGTCGTCGTCCACCTGCACGGATTTTCCCGGGAAGGCGGTGCGATGCTGCTCGCTGAGAAGGTTTCGCGCAGCGGTCTCGATCTGTCGCGGCGGGAGCGGCCGACCCTCGCCGTGCTGTCGCGGGGAAACTGGCTGCGCTACAGCTGGTACGACTTCCCGGCGCTGCTCGACGGCGGGCTCGACCGACTGGTTGATGACGCGCTCGACCGCTTCGCTGCCGCCCGGTCCAATGCCGCGCCGGCTCGCCTCGGCGCCGATCGCCTGATCCTGACCGCGCATTCCGGGGGCGGCATGCCGGCGATCGATGCGATCGCCGATGCCCAACGCGTGCCCGACGAGCTTCATGTGTTCGACGGCCTCTACGGCCGCGATCCGGCGAGCGGTGATCCGATGCGCGGATTGGAGACGCTCGAGCGCTGGCTCGACCAGCGGCTGGCCCTGGAGCCGCAACGCCCGGGCGCGCTGCGCATCCTTTATCTGGAGCGGCAGACCGGCCCGTTCTCGCACGAGGTCGGGCGGGTGATCGCGCACCGTCTCGCCGGCTTCGACGCGGAGACCGCGGCGCGGCTGGGGCGCCGCTATCGGGTCGAGCCGGTGCCGGTGCCGCACGCGCAGATTCCGCAGTATTGCGGCCCCGCGCTGCTGGCTGCGGCGGACGCGGAGCTCGACCAGTCCCGTTGATCATGGCGGCCGTGACCGACCTCATCAAGCACGGGCCATGCGGCGTGCAACTCGAAGGCGGTGCGCGGTGTTTGCTGCCGCAACACGGGGAAGAGGGCGGACGGCATCGCGCCGTTGTCCATCGGGAGAATGGCCATGAGCGACGACAACAAGCTCGACGGTCCGGATTTTACCCGCGGTGTGCCGCTGACCGACCTCGACCCGAACGGCGTGCTGCTCGGCCATGCCGCGGGTGAGCCGGTGCTGCTGGCGCGCAGCGGGGACGAGGTGCTGGCGATCGGTGCGCTCTGCACCCACTATCACGGGCCGCTCGCCGAGGGCGTGCGTGTCGGGGACACGATGCGCTGTCCGTGGCATCACGCCTGCTTCAGCCTGCGCAGCGGAGAAGCCTTGCGCGCCCCGGCCCTCGATCCGGTGCCATGCTGGCGGGTCGTGCAGCAGAACGGCATCGTCTTTGTCCGCGAAAAGCGGCAACCGGCGGCAAAGCCGGCGCGCGGCCGCTCGCCGGACACCCCGGCCTCGGTGGTGATTGTCGGCGGCGGCGCCGCGGGCCAGGCTGCCGCCGAGATGCTGCGGCGCGAAGGCTACGCGGGACCGGTCACGATGCTGAGCGCCGACGCCGACCGGCCCTGTGACCGCCCCAACCTGTCAAAGGATTTTCTCGCCGGCAATGCATCCGAGGACTGGCTGCCGCTGCGAGCGCCCGAGTTTTATACCGAGCATGCGATCACACTCGAAACCGGCGCGCGCGTCGTCGCGATCGATGTCGCGGCGAAGGAGGTGCAGCTGGCAAATGGGCGGCGCCAGCGCTGGGGCGCGCTGCTGTTGGCGACCGGGGCGGAGCCGATCCGGCTGGCGGTGCCCGGAGCGGACTTGCCGCATGTGCGCACCCTGCGCAGCCTCGCCGATTGTCGGGGATTGATCGCGCGAGCCGAGACGGCGCGACGTGCCGTCGTGATCGGGGCCAGCTTTATCGGGCTCGAAGTGGCGTCCTCGCTGCGCGCCCGCGGGCTCGAAGTGGCGGTGGTCGCCCCCGAGAAATTGCCGATGGAGCGGGTGCTCGGGGCCGAAATCGGCAACCTCGTGCGCCGGGTGCACGAGCGGCACGGCGTGGTTTTCCATCTCGGGACCACCGTGCGGGCGATCGATGCGCGCGCTCTCGCCCTCGAAAACGGCGAACGGCTCGACGCCGACCTGGTCGTTGTCGGCATCGGGGTGCGGCCCGCGATCGAGCTCGCCGCTACCGCCGGGATCGCTACCGAGAACGGTGTCGGCGTCGATGCCCATCTCAAAACCAATATTCCCGGGATCTGGGCCGCCGGCGATATCGCCCGCTGGCCCGATCCGCATAGCCGCGAGCCGGTGCGTATCGAGCATTGGGTCGTCGCCGAGCGCCAGGGCCAGACCGCCGCCCGCAACATGCTGGGAGGCGGCGAACGGTTCGATGCTGTGCCGTTCTTCTGGACCCAGCAGCACGATCTGACCCTTTCCTATGTCGGTCATGCCCGAGAATGGGATCGGCTTGCGATCGATGGCAGCCTCGAAGCCAATGATGCAACCGTAACCTACTGGCAGGGTCAGCACCGGCGCGCGGTGCTGACGATCGGACGCGACCGCGAAAGCCTCGCCGCCGAGATCGCGCTCGAAGTCGCGGGCGCCGGCCGGACTTGATTGTGCCGAGCAACACCGCCGGCCCGAAGGCGGCGCGCCCGGCCGGGGGCGACGCGGATTTAATCGCTTGGTCACATGCCCGCCGTAATTTCAGCGAATCCATGACTGGCGGCGGGCGCGCTCCGATAGCTTGCGACCCCGCCGCGCGGGGGACGCTTTGTTGCGGCCGATTTCCCGGCTTGTTTACTTTCTCTACGCCCGCCGGCTGACGCGCCTGTTGCGCGCGCGCGCGCGCCCGCGTCACATCGGCATCATTCTCGACGGCAACCGCCGCCACGGACGCTCGCTGGGGATCACCGAGCCGCGGGCGGTGTACGACCTTGGTGCAGAGAAGCTCGACGAAATTCTCGACTGGTGCACCGAGCTGGCGATCCCGACGGTGACGCTGTGGGTGTTCTCGACCGAGAATTTTCGCCGGCCGGCCGCCGAGGTTTCGGGCATTCTCGCCTCGGTCGCAGCCAAGCTGATGGCGCTCGCCAGCGATCCGGCGATCCATCGGCGCCGGGTCCGGGTGCGGGCAATCGGCTGCATGGAGATGCTGCCGCCGCCGGTGCTGGCCGCGATCCGCTCGGCCGAGGAGGCCACCGCCGGCTATGACGGGCTCGAGCTCAACCTCGCCGTTGCTTATGGCGGCCGCCGCGAGATCACCGATGCGGTGCGCGCGCTGTTGTCGTGTCTCGCTGCACGGCAGACCGCCCTCTCCGAGGCGATCGAACGGGTGACACCCGAGGCGATCGCCCGCCATCTCTACACGGCCGGGCTGCCGGACCCGGACCTGATCATCCGCACCTCGGGCGAGATCCGGCTGTCCGGCTTTCTTTTATGGCAGAGCGCGCACAGCGAATACTACTTCACCGACGTGTTGTGGCCCGCATTGCGCAAGATCGATTTTCTGCGCGCGATCCGCTCGTTCCAGGAGCGCCAGCGCCGCTACGGCTGCTGAGCCTGATATGGTGCCGCAGAACCGCCGCGACGGTAGCCGCGCTGACGCCGCACGCCGATCGCCCCGAGCCAGAACAGGGCGGCACCGAGGAGCGCAATCGTGCCGGGTTCTGGCGCCGGTATCGCCGGCTCGAAATCGTATGTCGTGTTTGCGCCGCCGATCCCGATCGTGAAATCATCGACATAGCCGTTGAACTGATCGGTCGCGCTAGCGAACCCGACATTGAACCCGATCCCCCCAAGACCATCGGGCGGGGTCAACTCCGACGAGTAGTTCTCGATTGTCGCATCAGGATAGGCGGCTTCGATCGTGGCGAGCGAGACGACTCCATCACCGGGGCCGCCGACCCCGTTATTGTCCCACCATCCGCCCTCCAGCGCATTCCAGCTCTGCCACTCGTTCAGCACCGTGTCGCCCTGATTAGGAAGGCTGGGATTGCCGGTCGACGGGGTCTGGTAGGGCGGCTCGAAAAACAGGATGTCCTCGGGATCGGTGACGTTTCCGGTCGCGATCTCGATCGACAGATACGGAAACTGCTGTCCATTGTTGAGCGTGTCGTAAGTATGATAGGTCAAGGCCGAAAGATCACTCAGCAGAGTGCCGGCATAGGCGGTCGTGCTCAGGACCTCGGCGCCATCGCCGCCGCTCGTGCCATTGCCGGTGGCGAGATTGGCGCTGCCGATGCCCGCGGGCGGGGTCGCCGGGCCTGTCACCATTTGGCCGACACCGGTCGGATTGTTGCCGATCACGCCATTGCCGTCGCTGTTGGCGAAAGCCCACGAGCCCATGTTGAGGGGTGTAACGACGACATCGGCGCGTGCGGCAGACGTCGATACCAGGACCGCCGAGATTGCGGCGAGGGCGGTCCTCATAATCGTGGATCGTGAAAGTTCGGACATTCTTGCTCCCATAGATCTGGTTGTTTTTGCCTGAGGCATCGTCAGCGGTGCAGCTCAGGGCGGCGATTGCCACCGTCGATTTAGCCGCAAAAATCGCGCCAAACCGGCAATCCTGCGAATTCAATTCGTTAATACCGCTCGGTCGGCAGTGGTGTAAAACTTTTCGACAGAAAATTGCGTGAATGGGACAATTGTCCTGGCGTCGAGCCCGAGCGGCACGCTGTTTGGCGTCAACTCATCCGAGCCCGATCGATTTGGCGGTGATCCGTCGGCCCGATCCGCCCAGAGCGGCGAGCCGGGGGATCGGGCCACGTCTCGCAGCGGCGGAAATCAGGCCAGGACGGCGGCGAACAGGACGGCAGATCAGCGCGGTCGCAGCGGTGGCATCAGGGCGGCGGGTGAATCAGGGCCGCGTCACCGGGCCGCGCGTGTCGGGAACCGTCTTTGCCTGCTGCGCCCAGTCCTTCGACCACGGGGTCAGCGGCCGCGGCACCGGCTTGCCATCAACCCGGATCTCGTCGACATGCTCGTTGAAGAAGCACAGATAACCCTTGATTTTCGGGCATTCCGGGATCGGCTCGGGATAACTCCACACCAGATCTTCAAAAACCCGGTCACCCACCTTGACCGAGTAGTAGCGCGCCCGGCCCTTGTAGGGGCAGGCGGTGGTCTTGTCGCTCGGGATCAGGAGATCCATGCGCACGTCTTCGGCCGGGATGTAATAGCGGGTCGGCAGCCGGGTCTCGAACAGGAAATGCGCGCGGCTTGTGTCGGCCACGATCTCGCCGCCCACGATGATCTGCACCGGACGAGACGACGGCACCACGTCGATCCGCTTGTAGGGATCGCGCGGGTGGACAAAGATCTCCTCGTCCTCCTCGTACCAGTGATCGACCCGATCCCAGTAAAAGGCGACAAAATCGCCGATCGCCGCGACCTCTTCAAACGGCTCGGGATAGCCCCAGACTGCGTTTTCCGCGACCCGGTCGCCGAGTTTGACCGTCCAATACGAAGCGGTGCCTTTATACGGGCAAAACGTGTGATGGTCGGTCGGCGTCATCAGCTCCATGCGCACATCGCCGCGCGGAAAGTAATAGACCGGCAAATGCCGCGTCTCGAACAGCAAATGCGCGTTGGTGCTGTCGGCGATGGTCTCGCCGTTGAAGCTGACGCGCACGCGGCGCGGCGACGGCTCGAAGGTGATCTTGTAATCGGGGTTGGTCTTGAACCCGGATTCGCGCGTCGCGGGCTTCCGGGTCTCTGCTGCCGCTACCATGATCGCTCCTTCCACTCGTTCATGCCGAACATGAACCGGCCGCGCGATCGCCACAAGCCCCGGCAGACGCCCGCCGGCGACCGTCTGGCCGACCATGCGGTGTCTCAGGGATCGGCCGGCGCCACTGCGGGATCGTTGAGATCGGCCTGCTCGATCAGGTTCGCCTTCATCTCGATCAGCATGTCGAGCAGGCGGGCGCGGTCGGGCTCCACGATGCCGGCCAGCGCCTCTTCGCGCACTTCGGCCGCGAGCACAAAGATCCGGTCGAGCAGCGGATAGGCGGCCTCGGTCAGATAGAGCAGATGCGCGCGCCGGTCTTTCGGGTCGGGACGCCGCTCGATCAGCTCCGCCGCCTGCAACCGGTCGAGGAGCCGAGCGAGAGTGATCGGTTCGAGCTCGAGAATTTGCGCGAGCGCCGCCTGGTTGATCCCTTGCTGGCGGGCGAGATAGGCGAGCACCGAGGATTGCGCGCGGGTCAGCCCGAGTGTCGTGGCACGCGCGCGCTGCTCGAACCGCTTGCGCAGCAGGCGCGCCACGTCATTAAGGACAAAACCGAGCGTGCGGCTCGGGATTTCGTGGATCATCGCATCACCAGCCAACACCCGCGCCGCCGATTATAGGCAGGCTTGCGGCAACCGTCTCGTCTGCCGCGCATGTCAGGCATGCGGCGGCGATTGACAGCACACCCGCGTGGTGGTGCAGTCGCGGCGTGGCCGATGCCAGCGGCACGCGACCTGCGCAACCCGAGGCGGCCGACGATGAAAGCTGCGGCCTTCGACTATCTCCGACCGCAAAGCCTGAGCGAGGCGGTGGGTCTGCTGGCCAGCGCCGGCAGCGAGGCGCGGCTGATCGCCGGCGGCCAATCCTTGCTGGCGATGATGAACCTGCGGCTCGCGGCACCGGCGCTGCTGATCGACATCGCCCGGCTGCCGGAGCTGGTGGCGACCGGCGAGGACGATGCCGTGGTCACGCTCGGCGCCGCAGTGACCCACGCCGCGATCGAGGATCGCACCGTGCCCGACCCGTCGCTGGGGCTGATGCCGCGGGTCGCGGCGAACCTCGCCTATCGGGCAATCCGCACCCGTGGCACCTTGGGCGGGAGCCTTGCGCTCGCCGATCCAGCGGCGGACTGGCCGGTGGTGCTCGCGGCACTCGATGCGCGGGCCGAGCTCTGCAGCATCAACGGGCGGCGCGCGGTCGAATGCACCCGGTTCGCAACCGGGATTTATGAAACCCGGCTCGCCGAGGACGAGATTGTCGAGCGCCTGCGCATCCCAAAGCTGTCGCCGGACGCAGGCTGGGGTTATGTCAAGCTTGGCCGCAAAGCCGGCGAATTCGCCGATGCGATGGCCGTCGCCATTGCCGACCCGGCACGTAACCACTGGCGGATCGTCCTCGGGGCCGCCAACGGCCCGCCGCTGCTGCTCGAAGCGGGATCGCGGGCGCTCGCCGATTGCGGGCGCGACCCCGATCCTGTGCGGCAGGCGATCGCAACCGATCTCGACAACGCCGCCGACCGGCATTTCGACGACTATCAGCGCAATCTCCATCTCGTCGCGGCGACACGCGCGGTAAAGCAGGTGTGGGCATGACCGCGATCCGGATCGAGCTCAACGATACCGCGGTCGCCGACGAGGTGCCGCCACGGCTCTCGCTCGCCGATTTTCTGCGCGAGCGGCGCCATCTGACCGGGACCCATCTCGGCTGCGAGCACGGAGTGTGCGGCGCTTGCACGGTGCTGGTCGATGGCGAGCCGGCGCGCGCCTGCCTGATGCTGGCGGTCGGCTGTGACGGGCGTCGGGTGCGGACGATCGAGGGCTTTGCCGGCGATCCGGTCATGACGGTGTTGCGCGACAGCTTTCACCGGCATCACGGGCTGCAATGCGGTTTTTGCACGCCGGCGATGCTGATCACGGCGCGCGATCTGATCCGGCGCGGCGAGGCCGGCTCGGACGCCGAAATCCGGCGCGGTCTCGCCGGTAATATCTGCCGCTGCACCGGCTACACCAACATCGTCGCGGCGATCGCCGAGGCGGCTGTCGCCGCGGCGCCACACGCGGGGAGCCGGTAATGCCGGATGATGTCCAAGGAACCGCTGCGGGGATCGGCGCCTCGGTGCTGCGCCGCGAGGATCGGCGTCACCTCGAAGGCCGCGGCGAGTTTGTCTCGGACATCATATTGCCGGGCACGATGGAGATCGCGTTTCTGCGCAGCCCGCACGCGCATGCACGCATCCGCTCGATCGCCAAGCCGGCGTGCGCCCCGGGCCGGGTGTTCACCATGGCCGACCTGCCGCATATCCGGCCGATCCGCATCGTGACCCAGGCGGCAGGGGCGAAATCGCCGGCCTGGACGCCGCTCGCCAGCGACAAGGTGCGCTATGTCGGCGAGGCGATCGCCGCCTGTTTGGCGCCGAGCCGCGCCGAGGCCGAGGACCTCGCCGCCGCCATCGAGGTCGAGTTCGAGGTGCTCGATGCGGTCGTCGACGCCCCGCGCGACATGCGCGGCAGTCGCCATCCGGTGCATGAGCAATGGGGCGACAACCTCTATAGCGAGCGCGTGTTCGAGGGTGGCGACATCGACGCGGCACAGCGCGAAGCCGCGGTCACGGTTCGCCGCCACTACCGCATGCACCGGCAATCGGGGGCACCGCTCGAAGGCCGCGCCGTGCTCGCCCACCGCGACCACCGGCTCGACGAGATCGTGGTCCACGCCTCGACCCAGACCCCGCACACGGTGCGCGTGGCGTTGGGCGAATTCCTTGGGCTCGATCTGCGCCGGCTGCGCGTCGTTGCCCCCGATGTCGGCGGCGGGTTCGGCCCCAAGACACGGCTCTATCCCGAAGAGCTGATCCTCGCCGCATTGGCACTCGAGCTCGACCATCCGGTGCGCTGGATCGAGGATCGCGGCGAGCATCTCCTGACCGCGGCTCATACCCGCGATCATCACTACACGATTTCTGCTTACGCCGACCGCGAAGGACGGGTTCTCGGTGTCGATGCCGAGATCATCGTCGATGGCGGCGCCTATGGGCTGTGGCCGCAGGGCCCCTACAACGAAGCATCGATGGCCGCGCGCAACCTGCCCGGACCCTATACGATCGCGAATTACCGCTGCCGTGCCGCGACGGTCGCCACCAACAAGGCGCCGCTCGGGCCGTTTCGCGGGGTCGGCCGGCCCGGCGCCTGCTTTGCGATCGAGCGGACGATCGACGAGGTCGCGCGCGCGGTCGGCCGCGACCCGGCCGAGGTGCGGGCCTTGAACATGGTGCGGCCGGACCAGATGCCGTTCACGACGGTCGGCGGCATGCGGTTTGACAATGGCGACTATCCGCAGAGTGTCCGGCTCTGCGCCGAATTGCTCGACATGCCGGCGATCCGCGCCCGCCAGCAGCGGGGCGAGCCGGACGGGCGGCTCGTCGGCATCGGTTTTGCCTCCTTTGCCGAGCAGACCGCGCACGGCATGGCCGAATTCGTCGCCCGCGGCGCCTCGATTGTGCCGGGGTTTGAGAGCTGCACCGCGCGCATCCTGCCGGATGGCAGCTTGGTGCTGACCGTCGGCATCCAGTCGCACGGCCAGGGGCTCGAAACCACGCTCGCGCAGATCGCCCATCACGAGCTCGGCATCGACCCGGCGCGGATCGCGGTGCGCCACGGCGACACCGAAACCTCCGCCTTCGGCTTTGGCACCTTCGCCTCGCGCAGCATGGTCATGTCGGGCGGTGCCGTCGCGCGCGCGAGCCGCATGCTGCGCGACAAGCTCTGCCAGATCGGCGCGCATCTGCTGCAATGCGATGCCGCCCAGGCGCATTGCGCCGATGGGACGGTGCAGGGACCGCAGGGCTCGGTCACGATCGCCGAGATCGCCAAGGTGGCCCATCTGCGCATGGACGGGCTGCCGCCCGGCGTCGACCCGCTGCTCGATGCCACCGCAACCTATGAGCCGTCGGTCGGCACTGGTGTCTTCTCCTATGCGACGCATGGTGCGGTCGTCGCGGTCGATGCCGAGACCGGGTTTGTCGAAGTGCTCGATTTCGCGGTCGCCGAGGATTGCGGCACGATGGTCAACCCAATGATCGTCGAAGGCCAGATCCGGGGCGGTGTGGTGCAGGGGATCGGCACCGCACTCTACGAAGAAATCCCATATGACGAGCACGGCCAGCCTCTGGTCGGGACACTGGCCGATTACCTGATGCCGGGTGCCGTCGAGATGCCGGCGATCAAGATCGGTCATCTGCACACCCCGGCGACCGCGACCGAATACGGTATGAAAGGGATGGGTGAAGGGGGTGCGGTCGCCCCGCCCGCGGCGATCGCCAACGCCGTGCGCGACGCGCTCGCCAAAACCGGCGCCGAACTCAACGAGACGCCGATCACCCCGCGCCGCGTACTCGCGGCAATCGAACAGGCGCGGGCTTGCTGACGAGGCCGTGAGCGCAAGCGTCCAAATAGGGCGATAGATAAGTCGACCGGAATGAAGTTCGTATTTATAGACGAGTGTTATTCGAGGTGGCGCGGAAGGCCATATACTGCCGCGATTGCATCAGTATGGGAGGAGACTGCATTGGTTGAATTTCGCGAGGATTTCATCCGCATCATTGCGAGTGCCATAAATCGCGAAGCAGGTGTGATCAATCGCTTTCCAACTATACACGCAACTGAGATGGCCAGAGAATACGGAGATGACGTCAAGATATTATGTTTTAGATCGATAGCGGACCTAGCTAAGCTGTCTTCTGTGCGCTTTTATTATTTGGGATATTTCGACCATACTCCGCTAATCGATAAAATGAACCTTCTGCCATTAGCTATAAATCAAACGTGTGCTATGTTGACTGATGCTCTCAGCGATCGGTTAGTTTTCGTTTACGAGCTCAACATGGCAAGCCACAAGGCGATCAGTCAAGGCTACAACGATTCATATTCGCATTACCTCCGGGCTGCGCTGGGAGACAGTTTAGAGAACACAAAAAATAGCGTAGGGCGATATTATTGCGACAAATTTAACTTTCACATGGCCGTTACAGACACAGCGTCCTATGTGCGAAATCTTAAGGCAAAGGCGTCTGAGGGAGAGAACGTTACTGAATTTAAGAAATGTATCCTGAACGCGGCAGGTCATATTGCCGATATGTTTAGATTAGACGAGGTAATACAGATTAATAAGTGGCCGTATTACTCTCCGGGCTCTGGCCCGGTCCGATACGCGAGTCCCGTAGTGCCAAGTGATCACCTAGATCTATCATCTCAGCATGTCGAATTTATGGAGCGGCTTCGGGTCTATTGGGAACAAAAATTTCCGGAGCGAAAGTAGAATCCTTGACCGCTCTTCTTCTCGGGCGAGTCGATCGGGTCATGCTCGCTCTCATAGGTGTCGATCAGGGTCGCCAGGACGTTGAGCCGGTCGCCCTCCGAAGTGCCCGAGCGGGCACCCCACAACCGCCCGACTTCCGCCAGAGCGTTGTCGTAATCCGCCTCGGTGCGGATAGGTTCGGTCCCAGTCAAGATCGACCTCATTTGATTCATTGGTCGTCATCCCGGGTTGCGAAGCCTTGCTTACAACACGACGAAATCGGAATCGCTGCTATGAATGGAGCTTCAGAACAGCGCCGAGAAGGGTCAGGCCGGCGGCGAGCATGACGCCCATGCGGATGGTGAGCCGCAGGCCGAGGTTGTCGATCGAGGCTTCCAATTCGCGGCGGGTCGTATCGATCGCAGACTGAAGTTCCCGGCGAGCGGTGTCGAGATCGTGCCGAGTCACCAGCTCGACCATGATGAACTCCCCGCGCCGCCTCGGCATGGGTCTCGGCCTGGTCCTGGGGATGTCCGCAGCCTGCAGCTCCTTGGCAAAGCTCAGACTATCAAAGGCGAATGCCATGCGGCGTCCTTTATTTGGTGCTCCGGGCAGCTTCTACCACAGCGGGAACTTGATGACGTGGTGCGGAATATTGAGGCCCATCATGTGCGCTGGCGCGGGGCCGGTGCGCGGCGCGCCGCCTTGCCCGCTTTCGGGATTCGGGTTAAGACGCGGGCCATCGCGCGCCGGCTCGCGGCGCCGGCAAATGACGAGGCATCCCCGATGGCACGCAACAAGATTGCGCTGATCGGCGCCGGACAGGTCGGCGGCACCATTGCATTGCTCGCCGGGCTCAAGGAACTGGGCGATATCGTCCTCTTCGACATTGTCGAGGGCGTGCCGCAAGGCAAGGCGCTCGATATCGTCCAGGGCTCGACGATCGAGGGCTATGACGCGGTCATCGCCGGCTCGAACAACTATGCCGACATCGCCGGCGCCGATATCGTGATTGTCACCGCCGGCATCGCGCGCAAGCCCGGCATGAGCCGCGACGATCTGATCGGCACCAACGCCAAGGTCATCGCCACGGTCGGCCAGGCGATCAGGCGTCACTGTCCCGAAGCGTTTGTGATTACGATCACCAACCCGCTCGATGTCATGGTCTGGGTCATGCGCGAAGCCTGCGGACTGCCGCCGGAGCGCGTCGTCGGTATGGCGGGCGTGCTCGACAGCGCCCGCTTCCGCTATTTTCTCGCCGCGGAGCTCGGTGTCTCGGTCGAGGATGTCAGCGCCTTTGTGCTGGGCGGACATGGCGACATGATGGTGCCGCTGGTGCGCTATTCGACGGTCGCCGGCATCCCGCTGCCCGATCTCGTCAAGATGGGCTGGACCACCAAGGAGCGGCTCGACCGGATCGTCCAGCGCACCCGCGACGGCGGCGCCGAGATCGTCAGCTTTTTGAAGACCGGGTCGGCGTTCTATGCGCCGGCGAGCTCGGCGATCGCGATGGCCGAGGCTTATCTGCGCGACAAGAAGCGGGTCTTGCCCTGCGCGGCGCTGCTGCAGGGCCAGTACGGCGTCAACGACCTCTATGTCGGGGTGCCGGCGGTGATCGGCGCCGGCGGCGTCGAGCGCATCGTCGAGATCGAGCTCAACCGAGACGAGCAGGCCGCCTTCGCCAAATCGGCCGCCGGTGTGCGCGAGCTGATCGAGGTCGTCAAGAAGATGAAGGTCCTAGGCTGATCCGAACTGGTGGGCTGATCCGAACTGGTGGGCTGAGCCGATGAACATCCACGAATACCAGGCCAAGGAGCTGTTGGCGAAATTCGGCGTCGCGGTGCCGCGCGGCAGGGTCGCCTATACCGCGGCCGAAGCGGTCGAGGCGGCGCGACAGCTCGGCGGCGGGGTGTGGGTGGTGAAGGCGCAGATCCATGCCGGCGGCCGCGGCAAGGCCGGCGGCGTCAAGCTGGCGCATTCCGAGGACGAGGTTGCTGCCGCGGCGACCGCGATGCTGGGCCGAAACCTCGTCACCCACCAGACCGGACCCGCAGGCCGCGAGGTCAAGCGCGTTTATGTCGAGGAAGGCTGCGACATCGCCCGGGAGCTCTATCTCGGTCTGTTGATCGACCGCGAGACCGGGCGGGTCACCTTGATCGCTTCGACCGAAGGCGGGGTCGAGATCGAGGAGGTGGCCGAGCGTTCGCCGGAGAAGATCCTCAAGATCGCGATCGACCCGGCGAGCGGCATCCAGCCCTTTCATGCGCGCGAGATCGCCTTTGGCCTCGGGCTCGAAGGCCGGCAGATCGGTACCGCGGTCAACTTTATTACTGCGCTCTACCAAGCCTTTACCGAGCTCGACGCCTCGATCGCCGAGATCAATCCGCTGGTCGTCACCGGCTCGGGCCAGCTGCTGGCGCTCGATGCCAAGGTCGGATTTGACGACAACGCGCTCTTTCGCCATCCCGAGATCGCGGCGTTGCGCGATGAGGACGAGGAGGACCCGAGCGAGGTCGAGGCCGCCAAGCACGCGCTCAACTACATCAAGCTCGACGGCAATATCGGCTGCATGGTCAACGGCGCCGGGCTGGCGATGGCAACGATGGATATCATCAAGCTCTATGGCGGCAGCCCGGCCAATTTTCTCGATGTCGGCGGCGGAGCGACGCGTGAGCGGGTCGGCACCGCGTTCAAGCTGATCCTCTCCGACCCCAATGTCGAAGGCATTCTCGTCAACATCTTTGGCGGCATCATGCGCTGCGACGTGATCGCCGAGGGTGTCGTCGCCGCGGCGCGCGAGGTCAATCTCCACGTGCCGCTGGTGGTGCGGCTCGAAGGCACCAATGTCGATCTCGGCAAAAAGATCATGCAGCAATCGGGATTGCCGATCCTCGCCGCGGAAAATCTCGCCGACGCGGCGCAAAAGATCGTGACCGCGGTCAAGGAGGCGCGCTGATGGCGATCCTGGTCAACGCTGCCACCAAAGTCCTGTGCCAGGGCTTTACCGGCGCGCAGGGCACGTTCCACTCGGAGCAGGCGATCGCTTATGGCACGAAGATGGTCGGCGGGGTGACGCCGGGCAAAGGCGGGACCCGGCACCTCGACCTGCCGGTGTTCAATACCGTGCACGAGGCGGTTGCCGCGACCGGCTGCGACGCCAGCGTGATCTATGTGCCGCCGCCCTTTGCGGCCGATGCGATCCTCGAAGCGATCGATGCTGAAATCCCGCTCGTCGCCTGCATCACCGAGGGCATCCCGGTCATCGACATGGTGCGTGTCAAGCGCGCGCTCTCCGGCACCAAGACGCGGCTGATCGGGCCGAACTGCCCCGGCGTGATCACGCCCGACGAATGCAAGATCGGCATCATGCCGGGGCACATCCACCGCCGCGGGCCGATCGGCATCGTCTCACGCTCCGGCACCCTGACTTATGAGGCGGTGGCGCAGACGACCGCGGTCGGGCTCGGCCAATCGACCTGTGTGGGCATCGGCGGCGATCCGGTCAATGGCACCAATTTTGTCGAGGTGCTGGAGATGTTTCTGGCTGATGACGAGACCCAGGCGCTCGTCATGATCGGTGAGATCGGCGGGTCCGCCGAAGAAGACGGTGCGGCCTTTCTCAAATCCGACCGGCGCAAAAAGCCGGTGGTCGGGTTTATCGCCGGCGGCACGGCACCGCCCGGCCGGCGCATGGGTCACGCGGGTGCCATCATCGCCGGCGGCAAGGGCGGTGCCGAGGACAAGATTGAGGCGCTGCAAAGCGCCGGCGTCACCATCACCCGCTCCCCCGCCGAGATCGGCACGACCATGCGCGACGTGCTGCGCGGCGGCTAACATCCGAGCCCAAGCACGTTTGCCTTGGCATTTACGCCAATGGCTGACCCCGCGCTTCTTCAACGGCGCTCACTAGCTGCGCCGCGAGGTGGCTTTCAAGAAGCACCTCCAGCGCAGTCAGGTCAAGGGACCCCCCGGCCCACGCAGCATCGGCTGCCTCTAACGCTTGGTAGTAAGCACTTTTTTTCTCTGCGATCAGATCCGGAATTGTGGGCTTTCCGGGAAGTCTATTGCGCAATTTTACGCACAGGACGAGATACGATGCCGCTCGGGCGGTGCGCCCATTGCCATCATCGAACGGGTGTATCCAGTTAATCCGCCACATCCACGTAGGCGGCATGTAGGGCCGAACGTGTATCAAAATTCTCGTTTATCTATTCGCACAGGTCCTCTACCAAGGTCGGCACTTCGCTAACCGCTGGTGGTTTGTGTTTGCTCCCGGTAATATAAATATTGGCAGGGCGATAATTCCCCGCATAAAGATTGAGACCATCCAACACGATGCGATTGAGGTGTAACAACATCGAGGGCCGCAAGCGAAATCGCTCTTTCGATTCTATCGCTTGGGTGGTGTTCTCGATAACGGCATCAAATTGCCGGAGACCGTTCGCGGCCTCGCGTTTTACAATTTCGAGCTTGTTTTTAAGGAGGGCTGGCGGGGATGAAACGCTCTTGCGATCTCCGCCCTCATCTGCCTCGCCGGTCACTTCGATCGCTTCAGCTCCTCGGCGGCTTGATCGACCATCTCGCGGGTGATCAGGTCATTCTCAATCTTCGTATTGCCGTACGCAAAGCTCCGGCGCTGGTCCTCCTGAGCCTCGGGGGACATTCGGACCGCTCGGGCTTTATCGATCAGCACTGCGAGCTTGTCTGTCATGATGGGTGCGTCTGCTGGTTGGGGTCGCGTTCGTGATATCGGTAGCAGGCTGCTCTACCTGGTGATCGAAGCGCGAGTGTCATTGACCGAAATGGTTCGTTCTCCCGGATATAACGCTCCCAAAGCCGCCGTGAGCTCCCAAGGATAAGGCAAATCGCCTCAGCCAACCTCGGTGCGGCGGCTCGTGGTGGCCTGGCCTATCCCCGGCTAAGACCGCTTAACCTAGGAAACACCGATGAAATTAGCAGCCATGGGCCCGTTCCAGGGCATTCCAATTATCACGCACGCGGTCTTCGTTCACGGCAGAAGGCAATAATTCGCAAGGGATTTGCGCTGGCGCCTCGCCTATATATCATCCGGCGAAGCCGGCATCCGCGGCGGGTAGCCGGTTTCCGGTGTCATAAGGGAAAAGCACTTCAGGCTCACCGATGACCAATATCGACGGCACGAGCTTTCTGACCGGCGCCAATGCCGGATTTATCGCCGATCTTTATGCGCGCTTTCTCGACGACCCGGCCTCGGTCGACGACACCTGGCGGCGGTTTTTTGCCGAGATCGGCGAGGACGCACCGGTTGCGCTGGCGGGATTGCGCGGTCCGCCCTGGGCAAAACCTCAACCCGCGCGCGTCAATGGGGCCGCCATCCCGGCGCTCGACGGCGATGCGCTGCGCCAAGCCACCACAGATTCGATCCGCGCCTTGCAGCTGATCCGCGCCTATCGGGTGCGCGGCCATCTCGAAGCCGATCTCGACCCGCTTGGCTTGGAGAAGCGCGGTCCCTACCCAGAGCTCGATTATCGCAGCTACGGCTTTGCCGAGACCGATCTCGATCGCGAGATCTTTATCAACGCCATTTTCGGGCGGGAGCGCGCCAGCCTGCGCGAGATCGTCGCGATCCTGCGCCAGACCTATTGCGGCACGATCGGCGCCGAGTACATGCACATCCAGGTCCCGGCCGAGCGCGCCTGGATTCAGCGGAAATTCGAGACGCCGCATCGGGCGGCGCTCCCGCCATCCGACAAGAAGGAAATCCTCGACATCCTGACGGTCGCCGAGACCTTCGAGCGTTTTCTCGACCGGCGCTACACCGGGACCAGGCGGTTCGGCATCGAGGGCGGGGAATCGCTGATGCCGGCGCTCGAGGCGATCCTGCGCCACGGCGCCGCACTCGGCATCCGCGAATTCGTGATCGGCATGCCGCATCGTGGGCGGCTCAATGTGCTCGCCAATTTTGTCGGCAAGCCCTATGCGGCGATCTTCTCCGAATTTCAGGGCAACACGACCCATCCCGAGCACGTCCATGGCTCGGGCGATGTCAAATACCATCTCGGCACATCGGCCGACCGCGAGATCGGCGGGGCCACGATCCATCTGTCGCTGGCCGCCAACCCGTCGCATCTCGAAGCGGTAAACCCTGTCGTGCTCGGCAAGGTGCGCGCGAAGCAACAGCAGCGCGGCGACGGCGCGCGTGGCGAGGTCGCCGGCATTTTGATGCATGGTGACGCCGCCTTTGCCGGCCAGGGCTTTGTCGCCGAGTCGCTGGAGCTGTCCGAGCTGACCGGCTTTGCCACCGGCGGCACGATCCACATCATCGTCAACAACCAGATCGGCTTTACCACCGCACCCTCGGCAGCGCGGTCGAGCCCGTACCCGTCGGATGTCGCCAAGGGTGTGCAGGCGCCGATCTTTCACGTGAACGGCGACGATCCCGAGGCGGTCGTTGAGGTGGCACGCATCGCCGCCGAATACCGCCGCGAATTTCACAAGGACGTCGTGATCGACCTGTTCTGCTATCGCCGGCACGGTCACAACGAGAGCGACGAGCCGGCCTTTACCCAGCCCTTGATGTACCGCACGATCGCGCGCCACTCGACCACCAGGCAGCTTTATGCCGAACGCCTCGTCGCGGAGAAAATCGTTGCCGAGGGGGAGCCGGAAGCGATGGCGCAGCGCTTTGTCGTCCGACTTGAAAGCGAATTCGCGACGGCCGCGAATTACCGGCCGAACAAGGCGGATTGGCTCGAAGGTGCCTGGGCCGGGCTCGAACCGGCGCCGCACGGCGATTGCGGCTGCGCCACCGGCGTCGAGCCGTCGCTGCTGCACGAATTGGGCCGGGGATTGGTCAGCGTTCCGGACGGGTTTCGCCTCAACCCGAAAATCGCTCGTCAGCTCGACGCCAAGCGGACCGCGCTCGAATCGGGCGAGGGCATCGACTGGGCGACCGCCGAGGCGCTGGCGATCGCCTCGCTCTGCGCCGAGGGCACGCATGTGCGCATGTCGGGCCAGGATAGCGGCCGCGGCACGTTCTCGCACCGGCACGCGATCCTGGTCGATCAGGAAAGCGAGGCGCACTGGGTCCCGATCGATCATGTCCGCGTCGGGCAGGCGCCGTTCGAGATCGTCGACAGCCCGCTCTCCGAAGCCGCGGTCGTCGGCTTTGAATACGGCTACAGCCTCGCCGATCCGCTGACCCTAGTGCTGTGGGAGGCGCAATTTGGCGATTTTGCGAATGGCGCGCAGGTCATTATCGACCAGTTTCTCTCGGCCGGCGAAGCAAAGTGGCTGCGCATGAGCGGTCTTGTGCTGTTGCTGCCGCACGGCTTTGAGGGCCAGGGGCCGGAGCACTCCTCGGCCCGCATCGAACGCTATCTGCAGCTCTGCGCCGAGGACAATATCCAGGTCTGCAACCTTACCAGCGCGGCCAACTACTTTCATGCCTTGCGGCGCCAGATCAGACGCAATTTCAGAAAGCCGCTCATTGTCTTCACCCCGAAATCGCTGTTGCGCGCGAAGGAGGTCGCCTCGCGGCTCGACGCGATGGGACCGGGAAGCGGCTTTCGCCGGGTGATCCCGCAGACCGGGCCGATCGCCGCCGACGAGGCTGTGCGCCGCGTCGTCTTATGCAGCGGCAAGGTCTATTTCGATCTCGCGAAAGCGCGCGCCGATAGCGGCGACGACCGGGTGGCACTGATCAGGATCGAACAGCTCTATCCGTTCCCGGCCGACGTGCTGACCAGCGTTCTCGCCCGGTGGCGCAACGCCGAGATCGTCTGGTGCCAGGAGGAGCCGCAGAACATGGGCGCCTGGAATTTTGTCGATCGCCGCCTCGAAGAGGTGCTGGCCGGGCTCGATATCGCTGCGCGGCGACCGCGTTTTGTCGGCCGCGCCGAGGCGGCATCACCCGCCACCGGGCTGTTCAAGCGCCATGTCGAGGAGCAGGCCAGTCTCGTCGCTGCAGCACTCGCCTCTTGACCCGGGGCGGCGGCGATGGCGACCGAGATCAGAGTGCCGAGCCTCGGCGAATCGGTGACCGAGGCGACCGTCGCGAAATGGCTGAAGCGGCAGGGCGAGGCGGTCGCGCGCGATGAGCCGCTGGTCGAGCTCGAAACCGACAAGGTGACGCTCGAAGTGCCGGCACCCACCGCCGGGACGCTCGCCGAGATCGCCGCCGCGGAAGGAACGAGCTTGCCGGTTGGTGCGGTGCTCGGGCGGATCGAGGAGGCTGCGGTAGCGCCGACGGCGTCAGCCCCTGATCCCGGTGCTCGCCCCGCAAACGGTGAGAAGGAGGAACGCGCGCCACGGGAGAGCGAGGCGCAGCAAGCGACGCGAACTCGGCCGGTGGCGGGTCAAGGCGCCGTGGCCGCGCGCTCAGGACCGGCGGTGCGCAAGCTGATCGACGAAACCGGGCTCGACGCCGCGGCGCTCGCGCCGAGCGGTCCCGGCAACCGGATCACCAAGGGAGACGTACTCGCCGCGTTGGCGCGCCCGCGACCGCTGCCCGCCGCCGCACCCGACCCGCCCACACGCATCGTGACGCCGTCACCCGCCCCGTCCACACGCATCGTGCCGCCCCCCCCGGCAACCGGCGAGCGCGAGGTGCGGGTGCGGATGACGCAGCTGCGCCGGCGGGTCGCCGAGCGGCTGAAGGCCGCGCAGAACGCCGCAGCGATGCTGACCACCTTCAACGAGATCGACATGAGCGAGGCGATTGCCTGGCGCGAGCGCTGGCGCGAGGCCTTCCAGAGGAAGCACGAGGTGCGGCTCGGCTTTATGTCGATCTTTGTCAAGGCCGCGGTGGCCGCCCTGCGCGAGATCCCCGGTGTCAACGCCGAGATCGATGGCGCTGACATCGTTTACAAGAATCATTACGATATCGGGGTCGCAGTCGGCACCGAGCGCGGTCTCGTCGTGCCAGTCGTGCGTGATGCCGACCGGATGAGCTTCGCCGACATCGAGAAGATGATCGCCGCCTTCGGCCGCAGGGCGCACGATGGCAGGCTGTCGATCGAGGATTTGTCGGGCGGCACCTTTACGATCTCCAATGGCGGCGTCTACGGCTCGCTGTTATCGACGCCGATCTTGAACCCGCCGCAATCAGGCATTCTCGGCATGCACAAGATCGAACGGCGTCCGGTCGCCGTCGGCGACGCGATCGTGATCCGGCCGATGATGTATGTCGCCCTCAGCTACGACCACCGCATCGTCGATGGTCGCGAGGCGGTCGGCTTCCTGGTTCGGATCAAGGAGCTGGTCGAGGATCCGGCGCGCTTGCTGCTCGACCTCTGAGGCTCAGCGTGCGGCGGTCTCGCGCTGTCCGGCCGATGCGGTCAAACGGGCGATCATCGGCAGGATCTTCCGTGCGATATCCTGCGGGCTGAGCGGGCCGACCTGCCGGTAGCGGACGTGCCCGGTCGGGTCGATCACAAAGGTCTCGGGCACCCCGTAGACGCCGAAATTGATCGCCGTGGTCCCGTCGCGATCGACCGCGACACGCGCATAGGGGTTGCCGTACTCAGCGAGAAAGCGGCGCGAAGCGGCGCGCGCGTCTTTGTAGGCGATGCCATCGAGGGTGATGCCTTTGCGGTGCGCCAGCGCCATCAAGGCACCCTGCTCCTCGCGGCACGGCAGGCACCAGGAGGCGAAAAAGTTGACGAGCGTCACACCCGGACCGAGGTCTTCTCGCGACAACCCGTGGCTCGCGTCGTAGAGGCCCGGCAGAGCAAAATCCGGAGCCGGGCGATTGATCAGCGCCGAGGGCAAGAGGCTCGGGTCGCGATGCAGCCCTATCGTAAAAGCAACCACCAGCACCGCAAACAATCCCGCCGGGAACAGAAAGAGCAGCTTGCGCGCCATCGTCCCCAGTCGCGGGCTAGCGGTTCTGTGGCACGGCAGCGGCGGCATCGAGCGGCCGCGCGGCACCCGGCGTGGCGGCACCCTCCTGCCAGTGCCCGCTCTTTTTCAGCGCATCGACAACTTCGCGCGGCATGTAGCGCTCGTCATGCTTGGCGAGCACGGTCGAAGCGGCAAAGCTGCCGTCGGGCTCCAGCTCGCCCTCGGCGACCACCCCCTGCCCCTCCCGAAACAGATCGGGCAGGATGCCGCGATAGCTGACCCGGATATCGGTCTTGCCGTCGGTGATGCGAAACAAGACGCGGCTGTTGGCGCCGCGCGTGACGCTGCCATCCTCGACCAGCCCGCCGATGCGCACCCTTGTATCGGGCATCACCACCCGCGTCTTCAAGTCGCTCGGGCTGTAGAAGAACACCAGATTTCCGCTGAAGGCGGTCAGCACCAGCGCCGTCGCTCCGCCGAGCGCCGCCATGCCGAGACCCAGCATCGTCAGCCGCTGCTGCTTGCGGGTCATCGCCGCGGGCCGAGCTGGCGCTGCAGCATGTCGAGCGTGCGCGCGCTTTGCCGATAGCGGTGCCGGCAGTAGAGCGCGAGACCGCCGAGCGCAGCAAAGGCGACTGCGTAGGCCGGCCAGACGAACACTGCATACCCGCCCATCGCCAGATACTCGTCGATCACGCGCAGCATCGCGGCTTCAGCGCAATGCCGTGCGCACCGCGGCGGTCGCTTCCAATCCCGCCGCCAGCGGCGCGGTGGGGCCGGGCCGCGCCATCGACGACCGGTTGAGCCGCAATGCCAGCGCCTTGCGCTCGTTCAGCACAGTGCGCATGCGGATCAGCAGCAGCGTCGCAAACAACAGCCAGAATGCCGCCGCCATGACCAAGAGCGGCACCAGCATCGACAACGCGATGGTCGGCGCTCCGAGCCGCAGCACGCTCGCCGGCTGGTGCAGCGTGTTCCACCAATCGACCGAGAATTTGATGATCGGCAGGTTGACAGCGCCGACCAGCGCCAGCACCGAGCCGGCCTTGGCGCCGCGGGTCGGATCGTCGAACCCGTTCACCAGCGCGATGTAGCCGAGATAGAGGAAGAACAGCACGAGGACCGAGGTCAGCCGCGCGTCCCACACCCACCAGGTGCCCCACATCGGGCGGCCCCACAACGACCCCGAGACGAGGCACACGAGGGTGAAGGCGGCGCCGATCGGGGCCGCTGACTGCGCCGCAATATCGGCCAGCGGGTGGCGCGCCACCAGTGCGGTGCCGCTCGCTACGGCCATGAACAGATAGACCGAGAGCGCCAGCCAAGCCGCCGGCACATGGACATACATGATGCGCACGGCCTCGCCCTGCTGGTAATCCGGGGGCGACGCGACGAGCGCCAGATAGAGACCTACGCCGAGCAAGCCCAGGCTCGCCCAGCCGCACCACGGCAGGATCGCATTGCTGAGCCGCATAAATCGCGCCGGATTGGCAAAGCGCTCGATCATCGTCCGCGGCAGCGTGGTGGCAACGCTCTGTTGTAGCGCAAATCGCGGCCCCGGTCATGGTCGCCGCGGTCGCAGCGTGCAAACACCCGGTGCGTGGTCCGCGGACACCGGCGCCGGCTCATTCGAGCGCCTGCCGCAGCGCCGCAGCGGTCGCCCATGGGGCGAGCGGCAGTGCTGAGAGCGTCAACGCGCCGAGAATCAGGAGATCGGGCCGCGCCGTCATGCCGAGCGCGCTCGCCTCGACTGCTCCGGCCCCGAACACCAATGGCGGTACATAAAGCGGCAGGACCAGGAGCGACATCAGCACGCCTTGCCGCCGCGCCCCGAGGGTCAAGGCCGCGGCGACGCTGCCGATCAGGCTCAGAAACGGGGTGCCGAGCAATAGGCTCGCGACCAGGGTCGGGATCGCGCGCGGATCGAGATCGACAAACAATGAGAGGATCGGGCTCGCTGCCACCAGCGGCAGCGCGGTCGCCACCCAGTGCGCCGCACACTTCGCCAGCACCGCCAGCTCGAGCGGCAGCGGGGCAAGTGCCACCAGGTCGAGCCCGCCATCCTCGAAATCCGGTTGATAGAGGCGGTCGAGCGACAGCAGCGCGGCGAGGAGTGCAGCAACCCAGAGGACCCCGGCGGCGATCCGCGCCAGCACCTCGGCCTCGGGACCGACCCCGAATGGAAACAGCAGCACCGCGAGGATAAAGAATGCGAGGACCAACCCGGCATCGCCACCCTGGCGCAGCGCCAAGCCGAGATCGCGCCAGAAAATCCCGCGCAGCGCGGTCATTCCCAGGTCTCGAAGGCGAGACCCTCCAGCGGCGCGAACCGATCGAGCGGCAATGTCGCGGCACTCTCGAGGGCGAGCGGCAGGTGCGTTGCCAGCAGCGCCCGGCCGCCGCCAGCACGGTGCTCTTCGATCATGCCTTCGAGCCGGGTCTGGCCATCCTCGTCGAGTGCCGCCGTCGGCTCGTCGAGCAGCCACAGCTCGGCTGGTGCCACCAGCAGCCGGGCGAGCGCCAAGCGGCGCCGCTGTCCGGCGGATAGCCAGCGGCAGGGCCAGTCGGCCACCGGACCGAGCTTGAGGCGGGCGAGGGCTTCACCGATCGCCGGTGCCGCTTCGCGCCCGCATCCCCGGAGCGCAGCCCAGAAGGCGAGCGTGTCGCGTGCCGTCATGCCCGGTTTCACCGCGTCCTGATGACCGACATAATGAAGCCGGGCGCGATGCCCGGCGGGATCGGCGGCCAACGGTTGCGTGCCCCAGACGAGCCGGCCGGCGGCCGGGGCGACGAGACCGGCGACCAACCGCAGCAGGCTCGATTTGCCGGCGCCGTTCATGCCGCGCACCAGAAGCGCGCCGCCCGCCGGCACCTCGAACGAGACCCCGGCAAAGATCAGGCGCGCGCCGCGCCGGCAGGCGAGGCCCTCAGCGGTCAGCGCGGCAGCGGCGACGCCCGCGCCGCTCCGCTCCGGGCGGGTCAGGTCTGCCGTGGCCATGTTCGGCGCGTACCGCCCAGTTCTCTGGGCAGGCAAAAAAGGCGGCTCCGGAGGGGGAATCCGGAGCCGCTTTGGCCATCGGCCGGAAATTCCGACCGATCACGAGGTTTGGGGGACAAACCTGTAAGGCTGAACCTTACACCTGACATATGGGGACGGATTGAGTCTGCGGTTTGCAAAAACTGTGACGTTTTGGTGAATTTCAGCCGACCTCACGGCGGTCCTCGATCAGCTTGCCGTCGTTTGGCAGACTGCCGGAGGCCGCCCTCTTCACCTCTCCGCGCAGCCGGGTCAGCGCCTGCAGAGTGTCGGCGATCGGCCGCAGATCGGCGGCATCCTCGCCCAGCGCGACATCGGGCTCAATATAAAGCGTCATGGTATCGGCCTCTACCGCGCGCTCGACCACCAGCCTCGCCCGGCGCACCAGCGGGTGACGGCGTAGCACATCGGCGATCTGCTCGGGGTGCACGAACATGCCGCGGACCTTTGTCGTCTGATCGGCGCGACCGAGCCAGCCGGCGATGCGGTGATTGGTGCGGCCGCTCACCGGGCCGACTTGCCGGTCCGGCAGGATCCGCGACAAATCCCCGGTGGCAAACCGGATCAGCGGATATTCGGGCGTTGTCGTCGTGACGACAATTTCGCCGATTTCGCCGGGCTCGACCGGCTCGCCGGTTCCGGGGCGGACCAGCTCCAGGATTATCCCCTCGCCGAGCACCATGCCGCTTTCGGCTTCACCATCGGGGCCGGCGCATTCATAGGCGATCAGTCCGATCTCGGCGGTGCCGTAGCACTGCAGGACCGAGATGCCATGGCTGCGCAATTCCCGGCGCAGCGCCGCCGGCAGCGCCTCGGCGGAAACCAGCGCCCTGGTCAGCGACGTGATGTCGACGCCCCCTTCCGCCGCCCGGTCGTACAGGATCTTCAGAAAGGACGGCGTGCCGACATAGCCGGACGGCCGCAGATCGGCGATCGCTCGCAGCTGCACCTCGGTCTGGCCGGTGCCGGCCGGGATCACCGGGCAGCCGAGTGCTGCCGCCGCGCTCTCCACCATCGCCCCAGCCGGGCTCAGATGGTACGAAAACGCGTTGTGCACGAGATCGCCGGCGCGAAACCCGGCGGCAAAGAGCGCCCGCGCAAAGCGGCCGAAATCATCGCGCCACGCCTCGGGCTCATAGATCGGTCCGGGTGAGACAAAGACCCGGCGCAGCGACGACAGCGGCACCGCGGCCAGCCCGCCGAACGGCGGATCGCGGCGCTGCAAGCTGATCAGCTCGGATTTGCGGGTCAGCGGCAATTCCGCGAGCGCTCCCCGGCTGGTCACCAAATCGGGGCGGATCGCGGCCAGCCGCGTGCGATAGCCGGGGCAGCTCTCTTTGGCCGTGGCGACGAGCCCGGGCAGCGCCGACATCAAGGCCGCTTCCCGCGCCGCCGGGTCGCGCGCTTCGAGAGCGTCGTAGAACACGGTCTCCACTCAGCGGCTCCCGACCTCGATCGCGCCGCGCCCGCGATCAGCGGGCCGGGTTTGCGCGCGAGTGTCCTCCGATCCGCCGGACGCGGCAAGGACGCCATGCCGCGGCGGGCAGCTCACCCCGGGACCGTGATCGGTCGCTCGACCCTTGCGGTGGAGCAAAGCAATCTCTTAATCTCGCTAGCGTTGTGGACAGTTGTCTCAACGATGCCCTGACCAGCGGTGCGCGCCAAGCACGGAAAGAGCGATGAAGGCTGCACCCGACAACCATAATAATCAGGCATCACGCCGCACCTTGATCGCCGCCCTGCTGCTGTCGGGTTTGCTGCTGCTGAGCGGCGCGCTCGCCACGGCTGCGGCGCGCGCCGAGCCGCTGACCGCCGACACCGCGGCGCTCGAAGCCCGCAAAGAGGCGCTGTTCCAGGAGATGCTGCGCCGCCCGGCCGATCTCGACGTCATGTTCGCCTATGCCGATGTCGCCGCAAAGCTCCGCGATTACGAGGCGGCGGTCTCGGCGCTCGAACGGATGCTGCTGTTCAATCCCGATTTGCCGCGGGTCGATCTGGAGCTCGGCGCGCTCTATTTCCGCATGGGTTCCTACGCCGTCGCCGGTGACTATTTCGCCCGCGCCGCAGCCGCCAACCCGCCGGCCGAGGTGCGTGCCCGGATCGCCGAGTATCAGGCGCAGATCGCCCGGCTCGAGTCGCGCCATCAAATATCGGGATACATCTTTGCCGGCGGCCAGTTCCAGACCGACGCCAATGTCGCTCCCGGCTCCCCGCTGGTGCTCTCACCGATCGGCCCGGTGCTGTTGAACAGCCAGTTTGTCAAGCAGCCCTCTGGAAGCGTGTTCGCCAGCGGCTCGCTGTTGTACAGCTACGATCTGGAGACGCAGAATCACGACACGCTCGAAATCACCAGCGTCGGCTATGTCAATCACTACCTGAACGAAAACGTGACTAGGCTCGATCTCGATCTGGCCGAGGTGACCGCCGGACCGCGGTTCAACTTCCCGAATGGCAGCCTGTTCGGCATCCACCCTTCTTCAGTCAAGCCTTACGTGATCTTCGACGAGGTCGGTCTCGGCGAGGCGCAATATTTCGACGCCTATGGCACCGGGCTCGAATACGACAACATCCTGTATGATGATCTGGCGTTGAAATCGGTGTTCGAGTTTCGCCAGAAGAATTTTACCAACGCCCCCGATCGCCCTCTCTCGCGCGGCCTCGACGGCAGCGACAAGCTCCTGGCGTTGTCGTTGACCGAGCCGCTCGGCGCCAATGCGGAATTGAACCTCGAATTCGACTATCTCGATCAGACGACACGGCTCGATTATTATACGAATGCGAGCTACGCCGTGACCGGCGCCTATCACCTGCACTATGCGGCACCGTTCTCGATCTCGGCCGAACCCTGGGAAAGCTCGATCTTTCTTGGCCGCGCCTGGAGCATCTATGCCGCACCCGATCCGTGCTGCAATACGAGCGGCGACCCGCAGGTGTTTTCGCCGAGCAGCCAGCTGACCCAGCGCTGGCGCTTCGGTTTGACCGAGGCGGTGCCGGTCAACGCGACGGTCGCGATTGTGCTGCAGCTGGAGCGGGACATTGTCTCGTCCAACCTGCCGATTTATGCTTACACCAACGATTCGATCTTGCTCGGGCCGCAAATCCGCTTTTAAGACAGGTTGGTGTCAGAAAGGGCTCGATGACGATGGCCGCCCGGCATGTGTTGCGCGTCAGTTTTGCGGCCTCGCTGTTGCTGAGCCCGGCTCTGGCGGCCCCGGCGGCCTTTGCCCAACAGCGGATCGGAGTCGATGCCGCGGTCAATCCGGCGGCGATGGGAACCTCGCCGGGTGCCGCTGCGCGGCGGCTCGTGGTCGGCCAGGACGTCGTGTTCAACGAGCGGATCGCCACCACCGCCGAGGGCCAGACGCAGATCCTGTTTGTCGATGAATCGAGCCTGTCGGTTGGACCGAACGCGAACATGGTCATCGACCGGTTCGTCTACGATCCGAACACCGGCACCGGGCAGCTCGTGGCGAGCCTGACCCGCGGCGTGTTCCGCTTTGTCGGCGGCAAGCTCAGCAAGCACGACAACGCGGTCACGATGCGCACCCCGACGGCGACGATCGGCATTCGCGGCGGGGTCATGCTGGTAGAGGTCGGCGCCGAGTGCGCCGCTTCTGCCGTGGCCTCCGCCGGCTGCCCGGCACTGCGGGTGATCTTTGTGTATGGTGACGGGGTCACGATCACCGGGCTCGACGGCGCCTCGCAGACGATCACCCGTCCCGGCTTCGAGGTCACCGTGGCGCGACCCGGTGCGGCACCCTCGGCACCCGGCCCGGCACCGACGGCCACGACCGCCGCGCTGCTCACCGAGCTCGACGGACGGCCAGGCGGCCATGGCGGTGCGCCGATCATCCCGACCGAGGTCACGGTCGCCGCGAGCGGCATCGCCACCACGATCTCCGCCGATGTGGCAGCGAGCGTGCGGGCCGCATCGCTGACCCAGCCGCCGCCCGTCGAGCCGCAAAGTGTCGGCACTGCTGTGCAGCTGACCCAGCTGAACAACCAGAACGCTTCGGTCCCGGGCGCAACCGCGACCCCGGTGGCGGGTGGGCGCGGTGTCAGCATCGCGCAATTCCCGGTGTTGCCGCCGGGAACCCCGATCTTCTCACCGGCTGCGATCCGGCCGTTCGCTCCGACACCGGTCGTCCCAATCTCGACGCTGCCGGCATCGCCTCCCGCACCGGTCGCTCCGCCCGCTTCTGTGATCCCGCAGATCCCTCCGGCCCCCCCGACAGCACAGCCGATCAACATCGCCGGCCTCGCCGGTGGCTATTACGACACCGGCGATCAGGGAGTTGCGCTCGGGTTCAAAGAGCCCGCCGCACCTTATGCCAGTGGCCGGGTCGTCAATGGGGTGTTCAGCGTGGTGGCGGCCAGTAGCGGATTGGGCTCGGTCCGCTTCCCGCTCGCCCAGGGAGCCGCGGCACTGCCTGCCTCCGGGGTCGGAACGACGAGCCCGCTCGGCCCGGTCACCGGGGTGACCTATCTGTCGCCCGACCACAGCTTCTTTTTCGCCGAGCTGGTGCCGGTGCATCAGCCGGCGCAGCGCGAATTCATTTATGGCGGGCAATCTGTCGGAAGCAGTTTCGCCGCAGCCGAAGGGCCGCGGGTGCTGGCCTTCGCCGTCGTTCCGGACGCCGCGCTGGGCTCGCTGATCCCGTTCATCCGGCGGCAGGAAGGCGGTGCGCTCCCCAATGCCAGCATTTCGCCGCTGATCCTCGCGACACCGGCCGGCAGCACCTTCTCGACCGAGACCGGCGCCACCAAGGCATTGCAGGCGAGCCTCGCGATCACCGGGATCGGGACGGCGCAGAAATCAGCGATCGTCGTGCTCGTCGGCAATGTGTTCGGCAACCCGCCGGTGCTCGAAGGTGTGGTGCATGGCAGCTATCTGGCGAACGCCACCAGCCAGCCCGAGCGCATCAGCACCTATTACGCGACGCCGGGCGATGGGGCGGGCAGCAGCTTTTATGGCGGTCGCAACACGCTTTCCGGGTTTGTGCTGAGCCCCGGTGCCGGCGCCGCCGCGGCGGTCGCCACCGACACCCTCGATCAACAGGCCATCGCGCACTATCAGTTTGCGCAGCCCGCGGTCCCGGTCGCCGCACCGGCGGCTGCGACGGCCGCTCCGTCGGCGCAGACCTTGACCGGCTGGTTCGGCGGCATCATGACCAAGGAGCCGTCCGCAGGTGCCGGCCGCCCGATCCCCTATATGCTGACCGGCCGCGCGACGATCACGACGCACCCCGGCGATCTGCAGATCACCGCAGCCCTCGTCGGTGGCGATCCGGCGACCTCGCGCGCCAGCGGCATCCGGGCAGCGAACGGAATCGTGCTGCAATTCGGCTCGACCGCCGGGACCAATGCCCGCCAAGCCTATGTGAACAACAATCTGTTCGCGATCGAGGAGAGCCCGGTCAACTATTCGCGGGTCGATGGGGTCAATATTCCAATCAATCTGCAATTCCCGCAGACCAACCCCAACCTCTACCTCGTGACGCAGACCTCGGCGCCGCCGACCGCGCTGTTGCCGGGCGGGCTGTGCAGTGCCTGCCGCTATCTCCAATGGGGCTATTGGGGCGGCGAGCTCGACACCCCGGCCTTTGGCGACAAGCCAGCCCGTGTCGATGTCGGTCACATCAATTCCTGGGTGGCCGGGGTTCCGACCGGCGTCGGCGACATTTCGAGCCTCAAGGCAGCCTACTTCACCGGCAGCTACACCGGCAATCTGTTCGGCACCGTAATCAATGGCGGAGCGCAATATCTGGCCACCGGAAAACTGGCGGCAAGCTACAATTTCGGCAGCGGAGCCGGCTCGTTTTCGGTCATGGATTACGACGGGCTCAGCTTCACCGCGCGCGGCCGGGCGCTGCTGTCGGGAGCAAACTATACTTTCGGGCTCATGGCGCCAGGGGTCGCCGGGGTCGCCTCCGGCAGCTTTTACGGGCCGATGGCGGCCGAGACCGGCGGCAATTTCGCGTTCGCCAAGACCGCGGGCCCCGCCTATTTCACCTCAGGCATCTTTGCCGCCCGGCGTTGAGCGCGATCTGCGATGCAGCGGGACGCGACACGCACGAGGCCCGCCGGCTGGCTGCGGGCGGGCCTCGAACGTCGTCCGGTTGGTGGCGGCCCCCTTTGGGCGCCGCCGCCGAGAGCAAGGTCAGTTGGTGCGCGGGCCCATTCCCGTCGCGTCGTAGGGATGCCGCGCCGGCGCCGCATCCGCAGCGGTTGGATGATAGGGCACATCCTTCCCCGAGGAAAACGAACCCGGCTGGGGGCCGATCGAAGCCGTATAAGGGTGATAGTTCGGGTTGGTCGCGGAACCGGGAGGCGCCTGGTAATGCGTATCCTTCCAGAACGAGCTCCCGCCGGGTTTCGGGAAAAAGCTCTGGGTGGACCCATAGGGCTGGGTCACGGCCGTCTGCTGCGGCACCGACGCGGCACCTTCGGGCGGCAACGACGACACCGATTGCGCATGAGCAGCCAAAGCGGTTCCAGCCACCAACCCGAGGCTGAGCAGAGCCGATGTGAGTATCCTCGGCATACCTTGATCTCCAGGCTTAATTGTGGAATTTCGCCAGCGCCGATGCTGGCGCGCAAACGTCGGTTACGCAAATGATAATATTGCATTGCAACCATGAACGCGCTTCATTTTAATGCGGTCGACCTCAATTTGCTGCGGGTCTTCGACGCGCTGATCGAGGAGCGCAGCGTCACCCGTGCCGGCGAGCGGCTGGGCCTGACCCAATCGGCGATCAGCCATGCGCTGAACCGGCTGCGCTATATGCTCGAAGACGAGCTGTTTGTGCGCGGACCCGAGGGCATGCGGCCGACCGCGCGCGCCGCCGAGATCGCGCCGCGCCTGCGGCAAGGGCTGCTCCATCTGCAGCTGGCGCTGACCCCGAGTGAGTTTGTGCCGGCCCAGACGGTGCGGCGCTTTACGATCGTGTGCGGCGAATATGTCGGCGCTGTTTTGGTCCCACCGCTCCTCGCCCGGCTGCGCGAAGCCGCACCTCACGCCGAGTTCCGGATCCGCCCGAGCAATGTGGGCGTGACCGAGGCGCTGCTCGCCGGGCGTGCCGATTTGGCGATTGGCAGCTTTCGGCGCATCCCCGAATGGTTTGCGAACGAGCCGCTGTTCCAAGAGACCCGGGTCTGGGTGGTCGGCGCCGATCATCCTGCCGCCGCCTGGCCGGAGCTGACGCTGGAACGGCTGGCGACGCTGCCGCATCTGATCTTTTCGGCGACCGGCGAGGACGAGCAGGCCGTCGCGGGCTATGTCGTCGATCACGGGCTCGAACGGCTCGTGATGCGCAGCGAGGTGGGGCTGCTGCAGGGGGCGTTGGCCGCGCAGGGGCTCGGTCGTGTCGTCGGCCTGACGACCCCGCATTTTCTCGCAGCACTCGCCGTCGTCAGCCGGTCGGACATGGCCGCGCCCTTGCCGCGCCGGCTCGCGATCGCCTTTGCGGAAGTCTATCGGCTGAAGCTGTTCGAGCCGCCCTATGAGTCGCCGCCGTTCGAAATCATGGCGCTATGGCATCGCGAGCACGGCAGCGAAGCGCCGATCGTCTGGCTGCGCGGCGTCTTGTGCGATGTCGCCGCCACGCTGTGAGGTCAGCCATCATATTGCGTGGCGGTGCCGAGCCGGGCGTGTTCGACCGGTCTGAGGCGGCCGTCCTCGAGCATCACGATCCGATCGAGGCGGCGGGCGAGGTCGAGATTATGGGTCGCGATCAACGCGGCGAGCCCGGTACGGCGGACGAGACCGAGCAGCGTCTCGAGCACGCTCTCGCCGGTTGCGTGATCGAGATTGCCGGTCGGCTCATCGCCCAACAGGATCTTCGGGTCGTTGGCGAGCGCACGGACGATCGCAACCCGCTGCTGCTCACCCCCCGAAAGCCTCGCCGGCCGATGCTCGGCGCGCGCCGCGAGACCGACCTGCTCCAGCAATGCGGCCGCCTTCTGCCGCGCCCGGTTGCGCCGCACACCGGCGATCAGCTGTGGCAGCATGACGTTTTCGAGTGCCGAGAATTCCGACAACAGCTGGTGGAACTGATAGACAAAACCGAGTGTCGAGCGGCGCAGCAGCGTGCGCTGCTGATCAGACAGGCTGCCACAATCGGCACCGGCGATCAGCACCGCGCCATCATCCGGCCGCTCGAGCAGCCCGGCGAGATGCAGCAGCGTCGATTTGCCGGCGCCGGAGGGACCGACCAGCGCTATCAGCTCGCCCTCGCGCAGCACGAGGTCGACCCCGTTCAGCACCGCGATCTCAGCGGCACCAGTCCTGAAGACGCGGCGCACCGCACGCAGTTCGAGCACACGCGCGGCGATTGGAGCCTGGCCCAGCGGTGTCATTCGTAGCGCAGCGCCTCAACCGGGTCGAGGCGCGCCGCGCGCCAGGCCGGATAAACCGTTGCCAGAAACGACAGCACCAGCGCCATGATCACAACGCTCGCGACCTCGCGCAGATCGATGCGTGCGGGGATGCGGGTGAAAAAATAGATCTCCGCCGAGAACAAATTGACCCCGACGATGTTCTGAACAAACTCGCGGATCGCCTCGATGTTGCGGGTGAAGGCGACGCCGATCGCCAGCCCGGCCACGGTGCCGAGGACGCCGATGCTGGCACCCGACAGCATGAAGATGCGCAGGATCATGCCGCGCGAGGCGCCCATCGTTCTGAGGATCGCGATGTCGCGGCCCTTGTCCTTCACCATCATGATCATGCTCGAGACGATGTTGAACGCGGCCACGACGATGATCAGCGTCAGGATCAGGAACATGACGTTGCGCTCGATCTCGACCGCGTTGAACAGGCTCGAATTGGCCTGCTGCCAATCGACGATCCGCACCGTGCCGCCCAGGGCCGCGTCGATGCGGCGCGCCACCTGCTCCACCCGGTCGGGATCGGTGACAAACACCTGCAGGTTGCTGACCATATGCGGCAGGCGAAAGAACAGCTGGGCCGCGTCGAGCGGGGCATAGATAAAGCTGTTGTCGTATTCGTACATGCCGACATCGAACAGGGCCACGACATGGTAGGTCTTGAGCCGCGGCATCGTGCCGAACACGGTCGCGGTTCCCTGCGGCGAGATCACCGTGACCCGGCCGCCGAGACCGATGCCGAGCCGCTCTGCCAGGCGATAGCCGATCGCCACCCCGTCATCATCGAATTCCTCGAGCGATCCGGCGATGATGTGCCCCGAGACCAGCTTTAGTGCGCGCAGGTCTGCCGGGCGGATGCCGTGCACCAGCGCCCCCGAGGCGCCGGCATCGGTCGTTGCCATGACCTGGCCTTCGACGATCGGGATCGCCGTGGTGACCCCGGCGACCTGCCGCACCTTTTGCGCCGCGGCGTCGAAATCGCCAAGCGGACCGGTTTGTGCGTAGACCCCGAGATCACCGTTGAGACCCAGAATGCGGCCCAAGAGATCGGCCCGAAATCCGTTCATCACCGACATGACGATGATCAACGTGGCAACCCCGAGCGCGATCCCTAAGAGCGAAAAGATCGCGATGACCGAGACGAACCCTTCCGCCCGCCGCGCCCGCAGATAGCGGAATGCCACCATCCGCTCAAAGCCGTTGAAGATCATGTCGATCGCTTCACTGGTCGCTGATCGGCCTGATCGCTTTCAAAGCATCCTCGGTATACTCTATGTCACCATTCCAATAGTCGATTAACACACTGCGGTTCAATTCTATCCATCGTCTGATCATATCGAAATCGTGTGCATTGATCTCGCCGCGAACGATGCGTGGCGCGGGGCGGACTGCCACGGTGAACATTTCCGAAGGGCGGACTTTTGCTGTGCGGGCGAGCTTTATCAGAACGTCGTGACGGGCGCCGCCTTTTTGCGAAATGAAAACGATAAACGGCAAACCGGTTCGCTCGGGGCGCAGATTCGCCATGTCGAACGCTGCCTGTCCGGCCACCTCATCCGATTCCCTCTCCGCCGGCTTCACCGCCTGGGGGTTTTTGGTGTTGGCCCGAGGAGCAGACCCGGCCCTCACTTCGCCACGACCCGCGTGAGCGCGGCGTCGATCGCCAGGTTCCGGCGCTCGCCGGAGCGGCGGTCCTTGATCTCGACCGTGCCGGCGGCCAGCCCGCGCGGGCCGATCACGATCTGCTCGGGAAGACCGATCAGATCCATCGTCGCGAATTTGGCGCCTGGCGATTCGTCACGGTCGTCATACAGCACCTCGACCCCTGCATTGCGCAATTTGAGGTAAAGCTCGTCGGCGGCGGCGCGGCAACGCGGGTCGGCGGCGCGCAGATTGATCAGCCCGACCGCGAACGGCGCGACACTCTCGGGCCAGACAATGCCGGCGTCGTCATGGTTCGCCTCGATCAATCCGCCGACCAACCGTGACACACCGATCCCGTAGGAGCCCATTTCGAGCGGCACGGTGCTGCCATCCGCACAGCTGACGATGGCACCCATGGGTGCTGAATATTTGGCGCCGAAATTGAACACGTGACCGACCTCGATGCCGCGCGCGGTGATCAATTCACCGGCCGGAACCGGGCATGTCCGCGGATCGTGCATTTCATCGGTGGTGGCGTAATACCGGGTCCATTCGCCGAAAAGCGGTTCAAGATCGGCGGCGTAATCAATCTCCCGCACCAAGAAATCCGCATCGAGCAGGGTATTCCAGGCGCGGTCGCAATAGACCTCACTCTCCCCGGTATCGGCGAGGATGATGAATTCGTGAGAGAGCTCGCCGCCGATCGGCCCGGTGTCGGCGCGCATCGGGATCGCTTTCAGCCCCAGGCGGGCGAAGGTGCGCAGATAGGCCACGAACATCTTGTTATACGAGCGCTTCGCGCCGACCGCATCGAGATCGAAGCTGTAGGCATCCTTCATCAGGAATTCGCGCCCGCGCATGACGCCAAAGCGCGGCCGCACCTCGTCGCGGAACTTCCATTGGATGTGGTAGAGCAATTTCGGCAGGTCGCGGTAGCTCCGGATCGCGGCGCGGACGATCTCGGTCACCTGCTCCTCGTTGGTCGGCCCATACAGCATCTCGCGGTCGTGACGGTCGCGGATGCGCAGCATCTCCTTGCCGTAATCATCGTAGCGCCCGCTTTCGCGCCACAACTCGGCCGGCTGGATCGTCGGCATCAGGATTTCCTGGGCGCCGGCCCGGTCCTGCTCCTCGCGGACGATCGCCTCGACTCGCTTCAGGACGCGCAGCCCGAGCGGCAGCCACGAATAGATGCCGGCCGAAGATTGCCGGATCATTCCGGCGCGCAGCATCAGCCGGTGCGAGAGGATCTGCGCCTCGCTCGGGTTCTCGCGCAATAACGGCAAAAAATATTCGGAAAGACGCATCGCTCCTCGCGCCGCAATACTCCTCGATTGTACCGAACGCGCTGCTCGCGGTCCACCGGCCGCGCCGACAAACGCGGCAGGCGCCGTTTGGGCCGCCGCCAACCGCCCGCCGGGATGGCCGCAGCAGCGGCACGGCCGCACCTGCGTGGCGACTCCCGCACCCCCGAGCAGGAAGCCGGCTGCGATCTTGCGGGCTCAGCCGAGCCTGAGGACAACGTCCCGGTAATTGTCCGAGCCCATCGCCGCCTTGCCGCCTTCGAAGATTTCGCGATCTGCGATCCAGTCGCGCGCTTGGGCGAACGCCTCCTCCGTATAGGGCTCAAACACGATCCGCTCGCCCGGACCCCAGCGTCTGGTGTCCATGATCTCGTGATAGCGGGTCGGAAACTCGTTCCTGTAATAGTGCGTATAGCGATCGGGACGCAGGTCGATGTCGCGCTGCGCCCGCTTCAGCGCGTTGTAGAATTTCTTCAAATCTTCCTGGTCCGGATCGCCGCTGATCATCGTCGCGATCATGAACGTGGTGTCGATCACCTTGCGATAACCGAGCTGCTCGGCGAGATAATAGGGCCCGCTGAACAGGGTCGAGGCCTCCGACCGGCCGTCGATCAGGTTGTCGAGCCGCTTGAACAGCATGCCTTCGGAAAAGGACAGCTTGATCTGGTCGAGCGAGAGATATTGCTCGAGCCCCTGGATCGTCGCGTAGTGGCTGCCCGACTGGTACCCGACCGAGATCGGCACCCCGGCCAGATCGGCCGGCTGCTGGACCGGAGAGGCGGCCGGGACAAAGACGCCGGCCGGCGCCACCGAGTACACATCCGCCCACAGCTTCCCATGACCCTTTGACGCCGCGACATTCACGGTCCAATGGCAGGCGCAGCTGACATCGGAAGTGCGGCCGCGCTCGAAGGTCTGATAGGCGCCGGATTTCTCACCGCCCCGATCGTGCGCCCTGCCATCGGTGGAACGCACCGTCTCCTCGAACACATAGTCGAGGCCCTCGTCACGGAAGTAGCCCTTCTCCTCGGCGACCCATTCCTGCAGCCGGAAATGCGGCTGAATGACGAATTTCTCCCGCTTCATCCGCGATCCTCCAGCCTGCTCGCCGCATCACCCGCTCGAGGTGCAAACAATAGGCCGCAGCATTCGGACGCGCTACCCGGTCGTTGTCCGGCGAGCATCGGCTGCTGCCGGGATCGCGGGGTTGCTGCGCGGTAGGACGCCGCACCGCGGATTGGTGCGACGGTCCGCAGCGAAAAAGGGAATGATCCTGTTAAGATTTTGCGTGACGATCGGCCGCAGGCATGCCTATGATGCATTCTAGGCAACAGACGGCGCGAGCGTGAGCGCCGGCCCAGGTTTAGGGAGGGTGCGACCGCCGAAACCGGTATCTCGGCGGAGCGGGACGTGAGGGGAAAGGCGGGGCTCTGGCCCCGCTTTTTTCTGTCGGCCCCGCCCTTTTTGCCGCGGCAGACATCTCATGTTAATCCGATTATGGTCATTCTCTGGGGTGCCTCCGCGGCGTGCGGGGGTCGCAATCACCAGGGTCGGGAACGGAGAGGACTCGATGGCCGTCAGCCGAGGCATTCACTTTTTTCAGAATCCGGGTCCGACCAACATTCCCGAACGCGTATTGCGGGCGATGGACCGCGGCACGATCGATTTCACCGGCGCGCAGTTCAAAGCTATTGCCGAGGAATGCTTTGCCGGGCTGAAGCGGGTGTTCAAGACCGAGCACACGATCCTCGGCTACGCCGCCTCCGGCCACGGCGCCTGGGAAGCAGCACTGGTCAATCTGTTCTCGCCCGGCGACAAGGTGCTGATCGTCGAGACCGGATATTTTTCGCTGAATTGGGCGCTGCGGTGCGAGGCCTTCGGCATCGAGATCGAGACGCTGGCCAATGACTGGCGCCATTGCGCCGATCCGGAGGCGCTCGAAAAGCGGCTGCGCGACGACCGCGAGCATCAGATCAAGGCCGTGCTCGTCGTCCACAACGAAACCTCGACATCCGTCGTCCACGACATCGCCCGGCTGCGCTGCGCGATCGACACCGCCCACCATCCGGCGCTGTTTCTCGTCGATGTGATCTCGTCGCTGGTGTCGATGGATTTCCGCATGGACGAATGGGGTGTCGATGTCGTCGTCGCCGGCTCGCAGAAAGGGCTGATGCTGCCGACCGGCATGGCCTTTACCGGGGTCAGCGCCAAGGCGCTCGCCGCTGCGGCGCACGCCAAATTGCCGCGCGTCTACTGGGACTGGCGCCGGCTGGTCGAGGGTGGGACGTCGCAGGCGGTGTGGAACGGCACCGCACCGGTCCACTTCTTCTATGGGTTGCAGGAAGCGCTGCGGATGATCGAGGAGGAAGGGCTCGACCAGATTTTCGCCCGGCATCACCGGCTCGCCGAGGCGACGCGGCGGGCGGTCCGGGTCTGGCGCCAGAATGACGGCCCCGAGATGTTCGCGGTTGACCCGCGCGGCCAGTCGGATTCGGTCACCGCGGTGCTCACCCCGGAGGGCTACGACGCGAACAAGATGCGCGCGATCTGTCTCGACCGGTTCAACGTCTCTCTGGGTGGCGGGCTCGGGCCGCTGCAGGGCCGGGTCTTCCGCATCGGCCATATGGGTGATCTGAACGAGCCGATGATCCTCGGCTCGCTGGCGGCGGTCGAGATGGCGCTGAAACTCGCCGGCATCCCGCACGGCAGGGGCGGCCTCGCCGCGGCGATGGATTACCTCGTCACCAGCGAATAGTCTCGCAGGCGGGCGGGTGCAGAATGGATTTCGATTGGCTCGCCATCCTGGCGTTAGCCCGAATCCATCTGCAACATGGCGACCCAACCTTCGCCCGTATGGTGATAAGGGCTCTCCCGTTGTCGGACATCAACCAATTGGTCCACGTCAATAAATTATAATGGTGGAAGGTAGGGAAGCGCGAACACAATCATTTTCGAGGTGTCTGAGACATCCCGGGAGTTCACTAATATTAGACCAGAGCGGAACCTTCCATATGTTCCTGCTCACCGAACTTGAGCATCATAACATTTGCCATCGCGATCTCACCTGGCGGATACGAATCCGTATATCTCACCGAAAGGCTTATGCCTTTGCTTCCGGTGAGATCAATATTTTGTAAGTAAGATCATTTCCCGGTCTGCAGCCCCAAACTGCTCAAAGGTCGGCATCGGTTGCGCATGCCCGCTGACCTCGCTCTCGCATGACGTATTCACCGTCGATTGGGCCATATGATTGCGCAGCGCTGGAATCAATAACCTCGATCCCTACCGCGGTCCGACATTTCTATCGTCGGATCACGCGATCCAAGCTGCCATCCGGGGCGAGGGCGTCGTGCTCGGCCGCAGCGCTTTGGTCGCCGACGATTTTGCCGCCGGCCGGCTTGTGCGGCCGTTCGAGCTCAGCCTGCCTGCTGGCTTTGCCTACTACTTGGTCTGTCCACCACGTGCCTTGAAGCGACCCATCGTCAAAGCGTTTCGCGATTGGCTGATTTTCGAGGCACGATCGCGTGCAAAATAAAGGCCGACCAAGCCTCGCCTCGACAATCGCGAGGTCCCGCTCTGGGTCGAGCCAATCCTACCGGCGACTTGTCGCTCTATCCCAGAGCCCTCCTGCCTCCTCTCCGTTGTTGCGGAGTCCCATTTCCGGCTCTTTTTAATCAACCCCGCTGACATCCGCCTCTGAGTTGAGGCGAGCTTGCGGGGCTCATGTGACGACAATCTCCCTCCGGTCTGAAGCCTTCCCGGTGCATTTCGGTGAGTTCGCTCATGTGCGCGCCATAGCGATCGGGCGTGATGAGTTGGATCATGTTCGCCTCCTGGCAGGATTGGTCCTGCGCGATTGGAGGCGATCAACGGGGGGCGCCCACATCCTGTGCAGTTGCACAGGGGGTGAATAATGGAACCTACTCGGTTGTCGATCTAGCAGCCGCCAGTTTCGCGACGGCCTGACAGAAGGTGCGGGCGCCGAACTTGGTCTTTGCGTTGTCGAGATGAAACGCTGCCGTGCGGCGAGCGATATTCAGTAGGCGCCCGATCGCCCGCGCAGACTTCCCCCGCGCCGCCCATTCGAGGCACTCCAATTCACGCGGTGATAGTGCGATGCCATCGACGACGCGATTGGGCTTAACACGTCCTCGCGCATGCGCATGGAAATGCATCGCCATGATCTGGAGGACATGACGGTTCTGCTCGATGCAGCGCCGGAATTTCTCACGACGTTCGTCGGCAGCGAAGGTAACGGCCGCGATTGGACCGCGAGGATCGTGAACCGGCACGGTGAAGCCGCAGCGGATCCCGAACTGCGCCGCCTCGTCGAGAAGAGCGCATTGTGGCTTCGAGAGGCGCATCGGGGGAAATTCTTGGCCCCACTCGAACGGCTCCGGCGTTGCCAGCGCGTTGACGACGGCCGGGTCGAGCCGCTCGCGGCTTTGCCGCAGATAGTGGTCGGTCCACTCGACTGGGTAGGTCGAGATGAACTCTGGCGCGTCGCTCCTCCGCGACGACAGAGCGAGATATGCGAAGCAGCTCAGATCAAGCGCCGCGCCGGCTTCATCGAGAACTGATCGGAGACTTTCGGCGTCGCCGCTGGCGGCTAGTCCGTCGATAAACGCTTGGAACACCCGATACATACGTCGCTCAGAACTCAGTTCATCTGTTGCCCTCAGTTCCTTCCCTGAAATCCGGACGCGGATGGCCCTCAGTCTGCGGTCCGAGTTGGACGCTTGGAGCGTCGAGCGCTTCGAAGCATGATCGTTTCATCGCTCGGCTGCCGACGATGCAGCTTCTCGGCCAGACATCGAGGTTCATGTCGCCAGCCTTTCCTCGAGGCCACACCGATTCATCGCGAGAGCTTTGCCGCAAGCGATCCGCCGGTTGGCTGCATGCTCGGCAGTCAGATTAGCCGCAATCGCTCGGCAATGCGCGATGCATCCTATCCAATTCTCAGCGAACCAGGGTGCCCGCCGCTACGCCACGGTATCCGGCGATTTCCCATCAATCGCTTCCATTGCGCTTCCATCGAGTGTCGATGGCCGCCTTGGAAGCAGATCGCGAACTCGATCGCTCCTGATAACACATTGATCTATTTTAGAAAATTTGGAGCGGGCGAAGGGATTCGAACCCTCGACCCCAACCTTGGCA
>JBOHME010000016.1:0-51919 GCA_050729795.1 Allostellaceae bacterium
CGCCGGGACCGTGACGGCGCGGGCATCGGCCGGCACCGTTGGCGAGCCGGCTGCCGGGTCCTGGGTCACGCTGAGCAGATCGTCCAAGGGCGGCCTCTTGCGACGCGGTTGGAAGGGTATTCAGCCGGTCGGCGGTCCGACTGTGCTCGACGGGTCCGGACCGGTTCCGCCGCCAGCGGCAGCGGCCATCGCCCGGTTCACATAGAGGCGCGAGCAATACGGGCACTCGACCCGGCCGGCGGGCGCCAGATTGAGATAGACCCGCGGGTGACCGAGCGGGCCGCCGCCGCCATTGCAGGCCGCGACCATCTGATCGATGTAGATGGTTTCGGAAGGTCCCATTGCCGAGCTGGTTTTTTCGTTCGAGGCGGTCACGCGCGCCCGCCATGCGCTGCGCCCGATGATACCCATCGGCGCGGCGCATGCAACGCCCGCACGGGCGCGGACCGGGTTCGGGCCACGTTTTTCGCGCGCGAAAGCGAGGCCGGGCAGCCCCGGGGCTCTCAGCCCTTCAGCTCCTTGTCAAAAAACGCGACCGCGTCACGCCACAGCTCGGCGGCCGGGCTCTCACGATAGCTCGGTCGGTAATCGGCGAGAAAGGCGTGGCCGGCATTCTTGTAGACCTTGACTGTAACTGCCTTGCCGGCGGCCGCGGCGCGCTTTTTCAGCTCTTCGGAATGCGCCACCGACGGGTTCTGGTCCTCCTCGCCAAACACCGCGAACAGCGGGCAGCGCAGCCCGCCGACGAGATCGAGGACCGGTTTCGGCCGCGACGGCGTGGTTTCGGCATCGGGGGTGGCGCGGTGGATGAACCCGCCCCAGCAATCGATCGCGGCATCGACTTTGCCGCTGCTGCAGGCGAACAACAAGGTCTGGCGCCCGCCCGAGCAGAAGCCGATCGCGCCGACTTTGGCGCTGGCGCCGGACAGCCCGCGCAGATGGGCCGCCGCGGCTTCGAGATCCTGCACCGCCTCGGCATCGGGTTTGCCGAACATCACCGGCATGACCGAGGCCATGTTGTTCGGATCAGCCGGCCCGCCGGCGCGCGTGTAGAGATCGGGAGCAAGCGCGTTGTAGCCGATATTGGCAAAGCGCCGGGCCAGGTCGCGGATGTGCTCGACGAGGCCAAAGGCTTCGTGGATCACGACGATCCCCGGATTGCGTCCGGGCTGGCTCGGCCGCGCCAGATACCCGGTGATCGTGTCGCTGCCACTCTTGAGCTCGACGTTTTCGCCGCGCACGCGGCTGGGGTCGGTTACCGCACCGGGAATATTGGGCATGCCGGTCCTCCTTTCAAAACGAGGCGCCGACGATAGCACCCGCGGGCAAAGTGCTGCTATAACCGGCACGATGCGATCGCGGGAGGTCAGCATGGCAGGTGCAGCAGCGAAAGTGGCGCAGCGGGCGGTCCGGTCCGATCCGGCGTCGGGCGTGTCGAACATGAAGGTCGCGGTGACGAGTGCCGCCAAACCCGACTACGTCGAAGGCCGGCGCAGCTTTTTCAAATATCGCGATCTGGGCGTCGGTGCCGCCAGCGATGGCTGGATGCGGGCGCAGGTGATGTCGGCGGTCACCGGCATGACCGAGCCGACCGGCTGGCATTATCATGTCTGCGAGGGGCAGCTCGTTTATGCGCTGAAAGGATTTGTCGAGCTCGAATTCGAGGACGGCACGCAATGCCGGCTCGAAGCCGGCGATTCGTGCTTTATCCCGGGCGGTCTGAAGCACAACGAGATCCGCACTTCGGACGATGTCGAGATCCTCGAAGTGTGCCTGCCGGCCAATATGGGCACGGTGCCGTGTGAGGCGCCAGCGAAAGGCGCTTGACGGTGAAATGCGCTTGAAGCCGATCGACGATCGCTTATCATCGGTGCGTGGCGCGATTGCCGTTCGCGGGTGTAGCTCAATGGCAGAGCAGAAGCTTCCCAAGCTTACGACGAGGGTTCGATTCCCTTCACCCGCTCCAATGACCTCGCGGATTTGACGGCGCCGATGCCGCAGCGCGGTCGGCTCGGTCGATGACTGTCGGCGCTTTCTGTCTTGCAGAAGTCGGATGAGCGAAGCCGGTCCTGCGGTGGGCATCGCCATGGGCAGCCAGTCCGACTGGCGGACGATGCGGCATGCCGCGGATGTGCTCGGCCGGCTCGGTATCGCTCACGAGGCGCGGATCGTCTCGGCCCACCGGACCCCGGATCGGCTTTATGACTACGCCCGCGGCGCCCGGTCGCGCGGGTTGCGGGCGATCATCGCCGGTGCCGGCGGTGCGGCCCATTTGCCGGGCATGATCGCCGCGCTGACCTCGCTGCCAGTGCTCGGCGTGCCGATCGAAAGCCGGGTCCTCAAGGGCGTGGACAGCCTGTTGTCGATTGTGCAAATGCCAGCCGGGGTGCCGGTGGCGACTTTTGCGATTGGCGAGGCCGGGGCCGTCAACGCCGCGCTGTTCGCCGCCGCAATCCTCGGGATCGGCGAGGCCGCCGTGGCGCAGACGCTCGACCGCTGGCGGCAGGAACAGACCGAGGCCGTGGCCGATCGTCCGGAACCCGATCGTTCGGGTTTGGCGTGATGCCGATAAGCGCAGCGATATTGGCGCCGGGGGCGACGATCGGCATCCTCGGCGGCGGCCAGCTCGGCCGCATGACGGCACTCGCGGCACACCGGCTCGGCTACCGCTGCCATGTCTTTGCCACGCGGCCCGACAGTCCAGGCGCTCAGGTGTGCGGTGCTGCGACCGTCGCCGAATTTACCGATACGGACGCCCTCGACCGCTTTGCCGCGGCGGTCGATGTCGCTACCTTCGAATTCGAGAACATCCCGTCCGCGGCGGTCCGCCGGGTGGCCGCGGAGAGACCGGTGCTGCCGCGGCCCGAGATCCTGGAAATTACCCAGGACCGGCTGCGCGAGAAGGATTTTCTGCGCTCGATCGAGGTTGCGACCGCGGCCTATCGCGAAATCTCCGATGCCTCGTCGTTAGCGCGGGCGATGCGTGACTTCGGGTACCCCGCGGTGCTGAAGAGCGTGCGCATGGGCTATGACGGCAAAGGACAGGTGACGCTGACCGCGGAAACCCGTCCGGAGGATGCCTGGTGCCGGATTGGCAGCGACAGCGGCATTCTCGAGGGCTTTGTCGATTTTGCTTGCGAGATCTCGGTCATCGTCGCGCGCGGCCGTGGTGGTGCCTGGGCGACCTATCCGCCGGTTGAAAACCAGCACGCCAACCACATTCTCGACACGACGATCGCGCCGGCCCGGATCGGCCCGGAAATTGCCATGCGGGCCGAAGCGATCGCTCGCCATATCACCGAAAAGCTCGACCTTGTGGGCCTCCTCGCGGTCGAGATGTTTGTGACCCAGGGCGGCGACATCCTGGTCAACGAGCTGGCGCCGCGACCGCACAATTCCGGGCATTGGACGATCGACGCCTGCGTCACGAGCCAGTTCGAGCAGTTGGTGCGGGCGCTATGCGGACTGCCGCTGGGTTCTGTCGAGCAGCATTCCGACGCGGTCATGAAAAATCTGATCGGCGGGGACGTCAAGAAATGGCGCGACGCGCTGAACGACCCACGCGCCAAGCTGCATCTCTATGGCAAAGCCGAGGCGCGGCCCGGCCGCAAAATGGGTCACGTCACCCGAGTGCTGCCGCGGCGCTAGCCGTCTTGCCGCGGCTCAAGCAAGGTGCGGAAAAAGAGTTGTCGAATTTGCGCATGTGCTCCCTTGAGGTGGGGGGCGGGGTGTCGATGCGCGGCCAGCCCGCGAAATTTAGAGGGTATGCGGTGGTCCCGGGGGAACAGGATTCCCATTAATCGAGCTTGACTTCGATATCGTCGCCGACGACGCGGACCGGGTAGGTTTTCAAATCCTCGGTCGCCGGCGGGTCGAGCACAGCGCCGGTGCGGATATCGAAGCGCGCCGCGTGCAGCGGACATTCGATCGTCTCGCCGTCGAGCCAGCCATCGGACAAATTGGCGTAGGCATGGGTGCAGATATTGTCGGTCGCGAACAGATCGTCGCCGGTGTCGTAGAGCGCGATCGACCGGCCGGCGACCTCGACGCCGATCACCTCGCCAGCGGCCAGGTCGCCACGGTTGGCGGCACGCACCCAGCCCTTGTCTTCGCTCATCTCTCTTCGCCCCGCCTCGGATTTACGGCCCGCCTCGGATTTACGGCCCGCCTGGGATTTACGGCGATGAATCTTCTGAAAATGCCTTGAATGCAATGATCGTAAACGTGTCCTTGACGCCGGGTAAGGTCTGCAATTGCTCGGTCACGAAATGCCCGATATCGGCGCCGTCGGGCAGATAGGCTTTCATCAGCAAATCATACTGGCCGGAGGTGGAATAGACCTCGGAGATCTGCTCGATATCGTTGACTACCTGATCAGCGACGGCATAGGCCTTGCCGAGCTCGCATTTGACCATGACGAATATCGTTTTCATCGCGGTCTCCCGACAGCATCGTCATGGGCGCGCAACGGTCCGTGGCGACCGGGCGAGAAAGGCCGGCAGATCATCGCCAAAGCCGACGATTTTGCGGTCGTCCTCGGCCAAGCGCGCGGTCGGCTGCAAGCGACGCGGCTGCGCCGCGCGCACCACGCGCGCCGGATCGGCCTTGGCGGCAGGCGGCGGTGGTGCAGGCGGCGGTGGTGCCGGCGGCGATGATGCCGGTGAACGGGGGGCCCGCGCCGTGCCGGCTCGGCTATCGCGGCGCGAGGCCGTCTTCGCGCTCGCCCGACGCTGCGAGACGGATGGGGTGCGGCCGGACGGGCGCGAGCCACGCCTACGGCGCGCGGAGTAATCGAGCTCGACTGGAGCAAAGCCGTCGATCGCCACCAGCGGGACATCCTTGCCGATCAGCTTGACGATCTCGGCGACGGCCTTGCCATCCTCGGGCGCCGCCAGCATGAACGAGCGGCCGGAAAGCCCGGCGCGGCCAGTGCGGCCGATCCGATGGACATAATCCTCAGCATGAACCGGTACGTCGAAACAGAAGACGTGGCTCATGCCCTTGATGTCGAGCCCGCGCGCGGCGACGTCGCTGGCGACCAGCAGCCGGATCTCGCCGTTTTTGAACCGCTCCAGTGTTTCGGTCCGCTTCGGCTGCGGCATGTCGCCATGCAGGGCCGCGGCATCAAACCCGTGCCGCGCCAGCGATTTGTAGAGGATATCAACATCGCGCTTGCGATTGCAGAAGATCAGCGCGTTCTTGACATCCTCGGCGGCGATCAGCCGGCGCAGCGCCTCACGCTTGTCCTGCGGCTCGATAACGGCGAGCGATTGGACCACCAGCGAGGCCGGCGAGGCCGGCGGCGCCACCGAAACTTCGACCGGGTCGGCCAGAAAGGCGTCGGCGAGCTTGCGGATCTCGGCCGGCATCGTCGCCGAAAAAAACAGGGTCTGTCGGCTCTTCGGCAACAAGCCGACGATCCGTTCGACATCGGGAATAAAGCCCATGTCGAGCATCCGGTCGGCTTCGTCGATGACTAGAATGTGGCTGTCTGACAGCAGAATCTTGCCGCGGCCATGCAGATCGAGGAGACGACCGGGAGTGGCGATCAGCACATCGACGCCGCGGTCGAGCTTGCGTTCCTGATCGACAAAGCTTTCGCCACCGATCAGGAGCGCCATCGTCAGGCGATGATATTTGCCGTAGAGCTCGAACGAAGCCGCCACCTGGGTCGCCAGCTCGCGGGTCGGTTCGAGGATCAAGGATCGCGGCATGCGCGCTCGCGACCGGCCGGCCGCCAGGCGGTCGATCATCGGCAACACAAAACTTGCGGTCTTGCCGGTTCCGGTTTGCGCGCAGCCCAGCACATCCCGCTTGCTTTTGACATGCGGGATCGCCTGTTCCTGAATCGGGGTGGGGTTCTTATAGCCGGCGTCGGAAACTGCCTGAAGAACTTCAGGCGACAGGTCGAGTTCAGAAAAATCCATCGAGAAGTTGTAGCCTTTTTCTAACAATTAGTTGCGTGAACGCCTTTTCGTTAGATCGGGCTTGAGCCCCGGCGTGTCAAACTTTTTCTGCCGGGGAGTCATGTCCACAGGACAAGGCAGCGCCCCGCCTAGCGCCGGCGGTATTGCGGCCGCGGTGTCATCGGCGGTGCTGCCCGTTCGTCCTTGTGGCGGAAATTGATCCGGCCCTTCGACAGATCGTAGGGCGTCATCTCGACCGTAACCCGGTCGCCGGCGAGGATCCTGATCCGGTTTTTTTTCATCCGCCCCGAGGAATAGGCGAGCGTCTCATGCCCATTGTCGAGACGCACCCGGAAGCGGGCATCGGGCAGAAGCTCCAGCACCATGCCATCGAATTCGATCAGGTCTTCCTTGGCCAAACAGCTCTCCTCCCAAAAGCGGCGGGGGCACCGCAGCACCCCCGCTCGAAATTTCTCACCCTCCCTTACTCCGGGCGCAGATTGACCGCAGAGACCCGGCCGCGCTGGCCCTGCTCGAGCTCGAAGCTGAGCTTTTGTCCTTCGCGCAGATTGTCGATGCCTGCGCGCTCCACCGCGGAGATGTGGACGAAGACGTCAGCGCCGCCATTTTCGGGCTGGATGAAACCGTAGCCCTTCTGCGCGTTGAACCATTTGACCGTACCGGTCGCCATCAGCGGTAACTCCAACTAGCAAGATAGGCCGCTGCGCGCTCGCGCAGCGTATCGGACTTCGATTGGCTCGGGAGAACACGGTCGGACGATCGCACACGAACGCTAGGCCGGGAAGCCGAACCCAAACGGGTCGACATGGTTTAGGTAGGCGGGTTCGCAGTCCCGTGCAAGGAGTCTTTAGGGATCGGTGCCGCAGGGATCGGTGGCGCAGGGATCGGTGGCGCAGGGATCGGTGGCGCAGGGATCGGCGCCGCAGGGATCGGCGCCGCGGAGATTTTCACGATGGTCAGCGTCTCCCGCCTCCGGGGCGAGGCGAAGCACAGGATTGGACAAAAGACCGAAGATCGTCTAGCCGATGCGACCAGAGCAGATAGAGTCCACCCGCTTGGGCCTCGACGAGGTTTTCCGTCCTGAATACCCCGCTCAGCACAGCCGCAGGAACCACGCCCGCGGTGCCGAACTTCCCGAGCCACTCCCTCGCCTTTCCCAAAGCCTCACGGTTGACGCGCTTAATGCTGTTCACGGCGCTGTTCGACACCTTGCATTCGATCGCGAGGCAGCGCCGGTCCGGCAATCTCACGACGAGGTCCGCCCGTGTCGGACCGAGCTTGCTCTCGCCACAAAACTCGCCTGGTCCCGGCGCGTCCTCCAGCAGATCGATGTCGCGCCCCTTTACCTCGTGGAATTGGATCGCACGCAAGACCGCCTTGACCCCTTCCTCCTGCTCCTGCTGCGCGTTGGTCCGCCGCCGAGTCCCTACTCGTTGGCTCGCCACAAGAACAGCGGATGAAAATACAGCCATCTCGCGCTCTCGCTCGGTAGCGGATCTCCCTGCCTCGACCCAGGGAAACCGATACGGATCGATCGCGCTCAATACCGCCTCGCGGACCCGCTCCGCTTGCGCTTGATCGGTGCGCAGAGCTCTGGCCGACAACGTGGAAGAAGCCAACGTCTTCAAGTCATCTTGCGAGATCGGCGGGGCGGCGAGGTAACGGAATGCGATCCGCTTCTCCGGATCCGATATTATAGAGGTTAAGAGTTGTCGATCCACATCCTTCAGGGTGTCAGATAAGATCGGGAGAGATTGCTCCACGAGCTCGCGAAAAATCCGCACAAACGCCTCAAAGAACTCAACATAGGCTTGGGCTGGTTCGTCCTTCCTTTCCGCACGAAATCTCTCTGTGGCGGCCGCCACCAGTTCGGTAATCTCTTTGGATGACCAGAGTCGCGGTTCAGCTGGCATTCGCCGCGTCGGACCAGGAAATTGGTATGCGCTCAATCTCCCTTGGTTCAAATTTGGTCAAGCCGCCCGAGTAGGTGCGGCCCTGATCGCGCCGCACGCTGGCGCGGAGCACAGCGGTAAGCCGAAGAAGCTGGTCATCCGAAAACTCGTCTCGCGGAAAAATGCCGTGCGCAATATTCAGAAGGTGCGCGCCGGCGCGGTTGCGGACGAAGGCGGGCACGCGGCGCGCCATGTAGGTGCAGACGATTGGCGCCGGTCTGGCGAGCCGAACCGCCCACCAGGGCGAGCGATGCCGGGCGATGTACCCGTCGGCCGCACCGACTTCCCGCGCCCAGCCGATAAACCGCTCGACCGCCACGCGCTCCGCAGCCTCGATCTCGTCGAGCGAGCCCGGCAGATCCACCACGCGCGCAAGGTGTCGGTGATCTTCGAGGGTCGGCTCGGCTTTGATCAGCTCTTTGGCGCGGGTGATCGTCGGCCTGAGAAAGCGATCCGGAAGCCCGAGCGCGTGTTTGCCGGCAATCCACACGCGGTTGCTGCCGGTGACTTGGCCGCGATGCACCCGGCACAACTCACCGAGCTCGATCGTGCCGGGGGGAGGCTTGGGCGCGCCACGCACGAGGATCGACCATTTCGGCTCCTGCCTCAGCTTTTTCCAAGGAATCTGCCGGCCGCCCTTGAGACGGTCGAGCTGAGACGGCTGGTCAACACCGCGCAGCCGCAGCATCGCCGGCCGTCGGCCGACCCGAAAGCCGGTAATCGCCGCCGTGCTCATAGTTCCGGGGAAGGCCTCGGCTGTCGGATGGAGGATGTGGATTTCGGTGCCTCCCAGCCGATCGGCCAGCAGGGAGCGGAGGGCGGCGCCATACCCGACATCGAGCCACTCCGCCGCGGTGATCAGGCAGCCGAAATCGCCGTCCTTCCCGATCTCCGCAATGCGGGCGAAAAAATGCAGATGCAGGCCGGCCAACCGGCTCGCCGAGATGCCATGCCGGGCGCAGGCTTGCGCATACCAGCTCTTCCACTCCGGCGAGATGCCATGATGGCGGACATAGGGTGGGTTGCCGATAAAGAGGGTTGGTCCGGTTATCGGCTCGAGCCGGAGCGCGCGAAAGTCTTCCCCTAAAACCTTCACCCTGCTGTCGAGCTCGATCGCCCTAAGGTTCGCCCGAAGCAGCAAAAGGAGGTCGGAATTGTTTTCGACGGCGATTATCTCGGCCTTGGGAAATTGCGCTGCGGCGGCGATCGTGAAGCGGCCGGTGCCGGCGCCAGGGTCGACAATTCGCTGCGGGCTGCCGAGCGCCGCCGCCTCCTTTTTGGCCCAATCCACCATTGCTTTGACGACGCGCTGGGGGGTCAATGTCACGCCCTGCGCGCGGCGATCGGCAGCCGATCGGATCGCGCTGTACTGCTCTCCCAGCGGATCATTCCCTGCGCCGATTCGCGACACCAAGGCGGCGCGCAGATCGGAATGCGCCCACTGATCCTCTCCTGAGGCGATCGCTCGCGCACGAGACAGCAGCAGGTCGAGCGCAGTCACCGGGTCTCGGTTTCTTTCCACGTCGAGCGGTAGCTGGCCCATAGCTCCTCGATCAGCTTGCCGAGGCTGATCCTGCGTTCGCGGGCCTCGGCCTTGAGCTCGGTGATCAACTCCGCAGCCATTCGGACGCCGACGATGCCCTCGCCCGCTTTGGGGCGTGGCTGCCTTGAGGATCGCGCCATACGCGAATTGAGCAACAAAACGGGTACAGATGTCAAGCTGCGAATTCGCCAAACCGGCTCCGCTGAGTGGCGAGTTGGCTAAAGATCGAGGTCGCGGACGAAGCGGGCGTTTTTCTGGATGTAGTCGAAGCGCAGTTCGGGGCGGCGGCCCATTAGGGTCTCGACCATGGTCCGCGCCGTGACGCACGGCTCCGCCGCTTGCACCGGCGCCAAGGGATCGGCCGCGGCGGCGACACTGACGCGCAACATGGTGCGCTGCGCCGGGTCCATCGTCGTCGCTTTCAGATAGCGCGCCGGCATCTCGCCCAGACCTTTGAAACGGCTGATCTCGATCTTGCCACGGCCCGCAAACCCGGTGCGCAGCAATTCTTCGCGATGCGCATCGTCGCGCGCGTAAAGCGTGACCTCGCCCTGCGTCAGCCGGTAGAGTGGCGGCAGCGCCAGATAGAGATGGCGGTTGTCGATCAGCTGCGGCATCTCGCGAAAGAAAAAGGTCATCAAGAGCGAGGCGATATGGGCGCCATCGACATCGGCGTCGGTCATGATCACGACCCGCTCGTAGCGCAGCGCCTCTTCATGGTATTGCGCGCGCGAGCCGCAGCCGAGCGCCAGGATAATGTCCGTGAGCTCCTGGTTGCCGCGCATCCTGTCAGCCGACGCGCTCGCCACATTCAGGATCTTGCCGCGCAACGGCAGAATCGCCTGGGTTTCGCGGTCGCGGGCCTGCTTGGCCGAGCCGCCGGCGCTGTCGCCCTCGACGAGAAAGATTTCGGTGCCCTCCGCCGCCGCGCGGCTGCAGTCGGCGAGCTTGCCCGGCAGGCGCAATTTGCGTGTCGCGGTCTTGCGGGCAAGCTCGCGCTGCTGGCGGCGCCGCTGCCGCTCCTCGGCACGCTCGACGATATGGTCGAGCAACGCGCGGGCGGTCGCCGGGTCGGCACCGAGCCAGTGATCGAAATGGTCCTTGACCGCAGTCTCGACCAGCCGCGTCGCCTCGGCCGAGGTCAGGCGCTCTTTGGTCTGGCCCTGAAACTGCGGATCGCGGATAAACAGCGACAGGAGCATCGCCGCCGCCCCGCTCACATCCTCCCCGGTTGCCTGGCTGGCGCGGCGGTTGCCGACAAACTCGCCATAACCCTTGAGCGCACGCAACAGCGCGTTGCGCAGCCCGGTCTCGTGGGTCCCGCCCTCCGGGGTCGGGATCGTGTTGCAGTAGGAATGGCTGAACCCGGCCTCGTCATCCAGCGGCCACGCTACGGCCCATTCGACCCTGCCGCCATCGGCGAGATCCGCCTGCCCGACAAATGGCTGCGGCGTCAGCCTCGGCTGGCCGTCGAGGCTCGCTGCCAGGAAGTCGCCGAGACCGCCTGGAAAATGCAGCCGGGCCTCGGCCGGAACGCCCTGCGGCAATGGCACCGTCGGGTCGCAGCTCCAGCGGATTTCGAGGCCTCCGAAGAGGTAGGCTTTCGATCGCGCCATGCGGTAGAGCAGGGCTGGGCGGAAGCCGACCGCGCCAAAGATCTGCGGATCCGGATGAAACCGCAGTGTTGTGCCGCGCCGGTTGTTGACCCCGCCGCGGTCCTCGAGCCCGCCCTGCGGCACTCCGCGGCAGTAGCTCTGGCGCCACAGCCGGCGGTCCCGTGCGACCTCGACTTCGAGACCGTCGCTGAGCGCGTTGACCACTGACACACCGACCCCGTGCAGACCGCCCGCGGTGCGATAGGCGTCGCCACCGAACTTGCCGCCGGCGTGCAGCGTCGTCAGGATGACTTCGAGCGCGGTCTTGTCCGGAAAGCGAGGATGCGGATCGACCGGAATTCCACGGCCATTGTCGCGCACCGTGAGCCAATTGCCGGCTTCGAGCGCGATCTCGATGCGCGAAGCGTGGCCGGCCACCGCCTCGTCCATCGCATTGTCGAGCACCTCGGCGGCGAGATGGTGCAGCCCCCGCTCGTCGGTATCACCGACATACATGCCGGGACGGCGGCGCACCGGTTCGAGTCCTTCGAGAACCTCGATATCCTTCGCCGAATAGCTGCCGGCAGGCGGTATCGCCGGATCGAACAAATCGCGCATCGCGCCAATATATGGGGCAACAGCAGTCGCGCAAGCAGCATTCGGTGGCGCCGGCGTGCCCGACGACTAGATCTTGAAGGTAGGGACGCCGAGTTTGGGTCTGTGCCGAATTTGGCGCCGCGGCGGCGTCCGCTCGGGAACCCGGCGGCGGGACGCGGGCTTTACCTCGATGGGTATGATGACCAGCGAGCGCAAGATCTGGGAAGCGGCATTGCTTCTCGTCCGCCAGCACGGCGCGGCCGCCGGTGCGGTCGCCCGCGCCGAAGCGCGGCGCCAGCGCAGCCGGGACGATCCACTGACCTGCGTCGTCTGGTGCTGGATCGCCCGCTCGGTCGCCGAGCTGCTGCGCCCTGTCCCGGGGCGGGGTGAACGGGTGCATTGAGGCTGGTGCCGCACCTTTCCAATCTCGGCGGCAAAGCTGCCGACATCCGTCGGTGTGGCTGCGAATCGGGAGAACACCATGACTGGCGATCTGTTGCGGCGGCTCGGTGGCAAGGGCCACTCGACCAAGGGATCGTTCGCCGTGTCGCTGAGCGAGATCGAGTGGCGCAGCAGATTGTCCGCGCCACAATACCGGGTGCTGCGCGAGCACGGCACCGAGCGCGCCGGGTCGAGCGCACTCGACAAGGAACATGGCAGAGGGACCTATCATTGTGCCGGCTGCGGCCAGCCGTTGTTCTCATCCACCACCAAGTTCGACAGCGGCACCGGCTGGCCGAGCTTTTCGGCGCCGCTCGCCGATGCAGTCGACACCTCGACCGATCGCGGCTTCTTCATGGTTCGCACCGAGGTGCATTGCCGCCGGTGCGGCGGTCATCTCGGTCACGTGTTTGGCGACGGCCCGCAGCCGACCGGGCAGCGCTATTGCATGAATGGCGTCTCGCTCGAGTTTTGCCCGGGCAAAACGGCTCCCGCACCGGCCGCCGATGCCGGTGGCACATCGGGTCCCGGGCCGGCATAACAATCACGGCGGACCGCTGCGGCATCGTTTTGCGACAGCGCGCGCAAATCGGCGCGCAGGCGGTCGGGGTTGCGGGCGAGCCGCGCTTCGACAACCGCGTGCTCCCGTTGCCAGACCGGGTAGGCCGCGCTGAGCAACCCCCGCCCGGCCGCGGTCAGGCTCAGCCGGCGGCTGCGGCGATCGCGCTCGCCGACATTCACCTCGACAAGGCCGCGGCGTTGCAGCGGCTTCAGATTGGCGGTCAGGGTCGTTCGATCCATCGCCAATACCGCCGCAACTTCGGTCATGCCTGGCGGCTGCGGGCGGTTGAGTGACATCAGCAGCGAAAACTGACCGCTGGTCAACCCGAGCGGCCGCATCGCCTCGTCGAAATGGCGCGCGACCGCGCGTGCCGCGCGCTGCAGATGCAGACACAGGCAACTGTCACGCACATAGCGGGTGACATCGACCGACAGCACGTTGTCGCTTGACATTCTGCAAGATATGTTGATATCAACGCTATGGTCAAGGGGATCAGCATGGCGACGGTCGTGTTCACCAGCGCGCTGCAACGCTTTCTGAAGACCGGGTGCACGGCCGTCACCGCAGCGACCGTCGGTGGCGCGCTCGATGCGGTGTTTGCGACGGCGCCGCTGCTGCGCGGCTACCTCCTCGATGATCAAGGCACGCTGCGCCGGCATGTCGCGGTCTATGTCAATGGCGAAGCGGTTCGCGACCGCCATCGCCTCAGCGACCCGGTGGGAGGCGACGACCAGATCCACGTGCTCCAGGCTCTGTCCGGCGGCTGAGGGAGGAAGGAATGGCAGACCGGCTGCATGTCGCGACCCGCAAGGGTCTGTTCGAGATCGTGCGCGGTGCCGCCGGTTGGGAGGTGCTCAATGCGCAGTTTCTCGGCGATCCGGTCTCGGCAGTGCTGGCCGATGCCGAGGGCGGCATCTATGCGGCACTCGATCTCGGCCATTTCGGCGCCAAGCTGTGGCGGCATAACCGCATGGGAGGCTGGGGCGAGATCGCGGTGCCGGCGTTTCCGCCAAAGCCGGAGGATAACGGCGACGACCCGCATCCGTGGTCGCTCGGCAAGATCTGGGTGATCGAGCCGGGTGGCGTTCCCGGCCGTCTCTGGGCCGGCACCATGCCAGGCGGGCTGTTCCGCTCCGATGACGGCGGCGCCTCGTGGGCGCTGGTCGAGCCGCTTTGGCGGATGCCGCAGCGGCGGCAATGGGCCGGCGTCGCCGGCGGCGAGCAGCCCGGGATCAATTCGGTGCTGGTCGATCCGCGCGATCCCGCCGACATCCGCATCGGCGTCTCGACGGCCGGGGTCTGGGCGAGCAGCGATACCGGCGCCTCCTGGCGGTTGATCAACAAGGGCATGTATGCCGAATACATGCCGCCCGAATTGCGCGCTGCACCGATCGCCCAGGATGTCCACCGGCTGGCGCGCTGCACGGCCTATCCCGAGATCATTTGGTGCCAGCACCACAACGCCGTCTTTCGCTCGCAGGATGCCGGCGCCACCTGGCGCGAGGTGACGGCGATCCGTCCGTCGAAATTCGGTTTTGCCGTCGCTGCCCATCCCGCCGATCCGCTGACCGCCTGGTTTGTCCCGGCGGTCAAGGACGAGCGGCGCATTCCGGTCGATGGCCGCCTCGTCGTCGCCCGCACGCGCGATGGCGGCGAGAGTTTCGAGGTGCTGAGCCGCGGGCTGCCGCAACGCCATGCTTACGATCTCGTCTGGCGTCACGCGCTCGCCGTCGACGAAACCGGCGAGCGTCTCGCCTTTGGGTCGACCAGCGGCGGTCTGTGGGTCTCCGAAGATGGCGGTGACTCATGGGCGATGCCCGAAGCGAGACTGCCGCCGGTCGCGGCGGTGCGCTTCGCGCCCGGCTAGCCGACCGGCGGGACGGGCTTGCCGGCGTGCCGATGACCCAGGGCACCTCGACACCACCCGTGCCACCGCCTGTTCGAGGCGATTTCTTAAGCTCGGTTTATCGCGATTGACGACTGAGCGCCGAGTACAGAACCTTTATCTCCGACCCGGACGAGGGAACCAACAATGCAAGTCCAATCCTATCTGTTTTTTGACGGCAAATGCGAAGAGGCGATCGCGTTCTACCGCCAGGCGCTCGGCGCCGAGGTGGAGATGATGATGCGCTTCAAGGAATGCCCGGAGCCGCCGCCGCCCGGCACCGTCCCGCCCGGCTCGGAAGACAAGATCATGCATGCGAGCCTGAAGATCGGCGACACCACAGTGATGGCGTCCGACAGCCAGTGCACCGGGAGCCCAAGCTTTCGAGGCTTTGGGCTGGCGCTGACGGTGCCGAGCGAGGTCGATGCCGATCGCGTGTTCGGTGCGCTCGCCCAAGGTGGGCAGGTGCAGATGCCGCTCGGCAAGACCTTTTTCTCGCCGCGTTTTGGCATGGTCGCCGACCGCTTTGGCGTGACGTGGATGGTGCTGGTCGAGCACTAACGGCGCAAAACGGCTGATCGGCAGGGAGCGACGGCGATGCGGTTTATGATGCTGATGATCCCCAAGGGCTACGAGAACGCGTTGCCTGGTGCGATGCCCGAGGCCGCATCCGTGGCGCCGATGATGAAATATACCCAGGCGCTGCAGCAGGCGGGCGTGCTGCTGGCGGTGGACGGCCTGCATCCGCCCTCGATGGGTGCGCGCATCTCGTTTCGCAGCGGCGAACCGCGGGTGGTCGATTTTCCATTCCCGGAAGTAAAGGAAGTGCTGGGCGGCTATTGGATGATCGATGTCAAGTCGAAGGAGGAAGCGGTCGCCTGGGCGATGCGCTGCCCCGCCTCGGAGAACGAGATCATCGAAATCCGTCAGGTGCAGGAAATCTCGGATTTTCCCGATGAGGTTCAGCAGCAGGCCGCTGCACTTGCCGAAAACGAGGCGGCCAACCGGTCCTGAGGTCCCAACGCCCCTGCCAGGGCCTGGCGGCCGTGCTTGCCCCGGCCGCGCTTGCCCCGGCCGTGCTTGCCGCGGCCGCGCTTGCCAAGGCGGCGCGGGCTTGATCTGATCGGGTGGCTCCCGGGAGACGCGCGATGACCCTGCCACAGCCGAGCCGCTTCCAATTCGCCGACGATCTCGTGATCTGCCGCATCCTGAACGGGATGTGGCAGGTCTCCGGCGCGCATGGCCCGATCGAAGCGGATCGCGCCATCGACGAGATGTTCGCCTATCACGATGCCGGCTTTACGACCTGGGATCTGGCCGACCATTACGGCCCGGCCGAGGATTTCATCGGTGCGTTTCGCCGCCGGTTTGCCGCCGAGCGCGGCACCGCCCGTCTCGCTGAAATCCAGGCCTTTACAAAGTGGGTTCCGCATCCGGGGCCGATGACCCGGCGCACCGTCGAGGACGCGATCGAGGTCTCGCTGCGGCGGATGGCAGTCGCGACTCTCGACTTGTTGCAATTCCACTGGTGGGATTATCGCGACCGGCGCTATCTCGACGCATTGCGGCATCTCGCCGACCTGAGCCGCGAAGGCAAGATCCGCCACCTGGCGCTGACCAATTTCGACACCGAGCGGCTGCAAATCATTGTCGATCAGGGCATCCCGATCGTCTCGAACCAGGTGCAATATTCGCTGGTCGATCGCCGGCCCGAGGTGCGGATGGCGCCATTCTGCGCTGGTCGCGGAACAACCCTCTTGGCCTATGGCGGGTTGCTCGGCGGGCTCCTGTCGGAGGCCTATCTCGGGCGCCCCGAGCCGCGCCGATCCGAGCTCGCGACGGCGTCACTGCAGAAATACAAGCAGATGATCGACGCCTGGGGCGGCTGGCCGCTGTTTCAGGAATTGCTTGCCGTCCTCAAAGCCATCGCCGACAAGCACGGTGTCAGCATCGCCAATATCGGCATGCGCTATGTCCTCGACCGGCCGGCGGTGGCTGGAATCATCGTCGGGACGCGGCTCGGGGTGGCGCAGCATCGCGCCGACAATGCGCGCACCTTCGCGGTGGCGCTCGACGCCGGCGATCATGCCAAAATCGAGACGGTGCTGGCAAAGTCGCACGATCTGATGCAGGTGATCGGCGATTGCGGCGACGAGTACCGCTAGCACCGGCCGACGACCCGCACGACAATCGTTCTACGCAATCGGTGCCCCAGCGTCGCGAGCTTGGCGTCGCGAGTCCGGCGCAGTCCAAACGGAGAGAGTGAGTTGGCTATCGATTATCAGAAGCGCGACGGCGTCGCCTATATCCGGCTCAACAATCCTGAAAAGGCGAACATTCTCGACAAGCCGACCTCGGACCAGATTTCGGCAGCCTGGATCGATCTTTGGGAGGACCGCGACATCCGCTGCGCGATCCTGACCGGCACCGGTGACCGCCATTTCTGCGGCGGCCACAATCTGGCCCCGCGCCCCAACATCACCGAGGAAGAACGCGAATACCTGCGCACGCAGCGCATCTACTGGCCGCTCGCCGGCACCGTGCACGGCCAGAAGATCGGGGTCGACGGCCGCATGGGCGACCATTATCCGCGGGTGTGGAAGCCGGTCATCGCCGCGGTCAATGGCTGGGCCGCCGGGGCGGGGCTCTATATCCTGCTGTCCTCGACCGATATCCGCATCGCCAGCGCCGAGCATGCGCGGTTCAAATTCGCGCTGACGACCCAGGGCTGGCTCGGGCACGGGCCAGGCGCCACTCTGCTCGCCCGCCAGCTGCGCTACATCGATGCGATGAAGATCCTCCTGACCGACGAGCCGTTCGACGCGGCCGAGGCGCTGCGCATCGGTCTTGTCAACGAGGTTGTGCCGCACGCGCAGCTGCTCGACCGCGCGGAAGAGATCGCTCGCCACATCATCACCCTGCCGCCGGTCGCAGTGCGGATGATGAAGGAGTTCGTGGTCCGCTTCGGCGATCTGCCGACCGACCAGGCTTGGCATGTCCAGACGCTGATCAACTCGCTGTTGATCCAGACCACGACCGATGGCGAAGAAGGCCGCCATGCGTTCAACGAGAAGCGTCCGGCAAATTTTACTGGCGCGCTGCGCCGCCGCGGCGAGGCCTGGGCGGAGCCGGAAGGCGACGACGCCCGCCGCCTCGACGAGGCCTATCGCAGCGGCGAATTCTGAACGACGGGAATTACAGAACCGACTCCACCCATTCGTAGAGCTTGCTCTTCGGCAGAGCGCCGATCTTGGTCGCGGCGACTTTGCCGCCTTTGAACAGGATCATCGTCGGGATGCCGCGCACCCCGTATTTGGTCGGCGCCTGCGGGTTCTCGTCGATATTGACCTTGGCGACCGTCAGCTTGCCAGCCTTGTCCGCGGCCAGATCCTCGAGAAATGGCCCGATCATCTTGCACGGGCCGCACCATTCGGCCCAGAAATCGACCAGAACCGGTCCCTCGGCATCGAGCACATCCTTGGCGAAGCTGCTGTCGGTGACGGTGGTCGGCTTCATCGCTTGGCTCTCCACGAAAGCGTTGATGAGATTAGGGGTGCCGAAAAAGCATCGTCAAGGCGCGTGCCGTGCGAGCCGCTCGGGGCTGATCGGCATCAGTCGCGGTGCTTCCGTCCACAACAGCGCGCAGCGGATGTCGCGGCCGGGATAGATGCGAGTGAGCGCCGCGCGATAGATCGCCAGCTGGCGCAGATAGATCGGCGCCACCTCGGCCTCGCTTGCCGGCACCGGGCGCAGCGTCTTGTAATCGACGATCAGCACATGGTCCGCGGTGACGACCAGACGGTCGATCTGTCCCGACACGGCGCGGCCGCCAACCAGCCCGACGAGCGGCACTTCGGCCTGCGAGCCCGGGCCGAACAACGGCGCGAACTCCGGATCGTCGAGCACCATCAGCGTCTGCTGGCGGATGTCGTCCTGTTCCGCGGTGGCGAGAGCGTGGACCGGCGAGGCAAGAAACCGGCGCGCCGCCGGTTCGCGCATGGCCGGCGTGATCTCGGGCAGGCTCTGCAGCAGGCGATGGACGAGCAGCCCTCGCTTGAACCGGTCGCGTCCCCCGCCCGTCAGCGGTGACAGGGCCGGAGGCTCCTCGCCGCTCGGCCGCGATGGAACCAGGGGCCGCGGCGGATCGGGCTCGGTCGGCGGCGGGGCCGCCGCCCATGGCGGGAGACCGGTCGGTTCCGCCGAAAACGCTGCCGGCTCACGGGCCGGGGGCACCCGCTGCGCGCTTTCGAGCCGCAATCCTTCGCCGCACCAGCCATCGGCCCCGATCAGCGCGGTCGTGTCAAAGGCGAACGGTTCGGCGTGACCCGCCAGCCCGGCTGCGCACAGAGTGTGCCAGCAGACCTGCGGCGCCGCTCTTTTGCTGTGCCAGCCGCAGATATAGAGCCAATCCTGCGCGCGGGTCAGTCCGACATAGAGCAGGCGGCGGTATTCCTGCATCTGACGATCCTGCCAAGCAGTCTTCTCGGCACGGTAGTGCGGGGTCCAATGATCGCCGGGCGGTTTCCACAGCGGCAGCTCGCCGGCCTCGGTCCACAGCAGGGACAGCTTTTGCTCGGGAACCGCCATCGTATCGGGCAGAAAGACCACCGGCGCTTCGAGTCCCTTTGCTCCATGCACGGTCAGGATGCGAATCTCGTCGCGCCGGTGCGCGGCGAAATCGCGTTTGACCTCGGTGCCGCCGGCGACGAGCCAGCGCAGAAACCCTTGAAGCGACGGCACATGGTCTCGCTCATAGGCGAGCGCCAGCCCGAGGAATTCGCCAATCGGGTCTTCCGCCTCGGGACCGAGACGGCGCAGCAGCGCCCGCCGGCCGCGCCCCGACCCAAGGATTTCGGCGAACAGCTCGTAGGGTGGAACAAAATCGGCACGGGCGAGCCATTTCGAGAGACGGTCGGCGGTCTCCTGCAGACGCGGGCTCGATCCGGCAAACGCGCGCAGCCGGTCCCACAACCGGTCATCGCCGCGGCCATGGCACAGCGCGAAGAGGGTATCCTCGTCAATGTCGCATAGCGGCCCTTTCAGCACCGTGGCGAGCGTCAGATCGTCTTCGGGAAATAGGAGAAATCGGCCGAGCGCCGCGAGGTCCTGCACTGCCAGCTGCTCGGTCAGCACCAGCCGGTCGGCACCGGCGACCGGGATGCCGCGCTCTTTCAGCGCGCGCAGCAATTCGCCGACAAATTGGTTGCGCCGGCGGACCAGGACCATGATATCGCCCGGACGCAACCGGCGATCACGTGCCTCCAGGCGCTCGCCGCGATCGAGCCATTGCCGGATCGTTGCGGCAATGGCACGGGCGAGCCGGGCCCAGGGCTCGGTCACCCGGCGATGGACGAGCGGCAGGGTCTCGGGGTCGGGGTCGTCCGCGGGTGCCGGCACCGCCGGCCACAGCTCGACGCGCCCGGCGTGACCAGTGCGCGCGGCGAAATGACGGATTACCGTGCCGTCGAGCGCAACGCCGTGCCGGGCCGCGGATTGCTGGAAAATCGCGTCGACCGCGCGCAGCACCGGCTCGGTCGAGCGGAACGAGGTATCGAGCGGCAGAATCTGCCAATCCTGGTTGGCGCTCGTGACCCGCTCTTGGAAATGCTGCCGCATGCGGACAAAGGCCTGCGGGTCGGCGCGCTGAAAGCTGTAGATCGACTGTTTCGCGTCCCCGACCGCGAAGATCGTCCGCGGGCGCGGATTGGCACCCTCGCCGGCAAAAAATTCCTCGGCCAGCGCGGCAACGATATCCCATTGCTCTGGATTGGTGTCCTGCGCTTCGTCGATCAGGATATGGTCGAGACCGCCATCGAGCTTGAACAATACCCAAGGGGCGACCCCTGGGCGGCGCAACAGATTACGCGCGGTCAGCACCAGATCATCAAAATCGAGCACGTCGGCGTTCCGCTTGCGGTCTTCGTAGACGCGCAGCAGCGCATCGCCGAGCCGGGCCAGCGCGCAACTCGCCTCGCGCGTAACGATTGCCGCGCGGGTCTTGTAGAAGCCGAGCACCCGTTCGGCCTCTGCTGCGAGGATCGCTCGGGTGTCGCGGCCCTCCCCGCGAGCGGCATGCGCGGTGGTGTTGGTGATCAGCCGCGTTTTGATGTTCCGCTGGCCCGTCAGGAATGCGTCGATGTAATTATCGACCATCGAGCGCCGCCGCTCAGGGGCGACGCACCACGGGCCAAGGATTTTGGCGAGTGCGACATCGTTTTTTGAGCCGGTGGCAAGAGCCTCGGCGGCGGCTCGCAGACCGATCTCGTCGCCGGCATCCTCGGCGCAAAAGGCGGTGATCAGGCTCGGCGCATCGATATCGGCCGATACCCCCAGCGCTGCCGAGAGCCGCTGCCGCAGCGCCGCGTGGCCGGCCGCGGTCGCGCGGCGCAATTTTCCCCGTTCTTTCGCGAGCTCGCCGATCAATTCGGCAAAGCGTTCTTCGGCTGCATGGTCGGCGACGATCGAGAGCGCCTCGGTCAAGGCTGGATCGCCGTTGCGCGCCGTAAGGATGATTTTCTGCGCTGCCTCGGCCATTGCCTCCGCCGCACCGCGTTCCTCGATCACGGCGAATTCCGGCGACACCCCGGCTTCGAGCGGAAACCGGCGCAGCAAAGCTTGGCAGAAAGCGTGGATCGTCGCGATCTTGATCCCGCCCGGGCTATCCAGCACCAGCGCGAACAGCCGGCGCGCGCGAGCAATCATGTCTTCGTCGCAGATGCGGCCGGTCAGCTCGAACAGCGCCTCGACCAGGGCACCCGGCCGCATCGTCGCCCATTCAGCCAGCCGCACATCGAGGCGATTGGCCATCTCGGCGGCGGCAGCGCGGGTAAAGGTCAGGCACAGCACGCGTGCCGGATCGGTGCCGTCGAGCATCAGCCGCAGCAGCCGCTCGGTCAGCACCGTGGTCTTGCCGGTGCCGGCCGAGGCCGAAACCCAGACCGAGCTGAGCGGCCCGGCGGCGCGCTGGGAGATGTGCGCGGCGGCGCTCACTCTTCGGCCTCGCTGCGGTCCACCCGTTCGAGATGGCGGTAGTCGGAGTAGGGGGGCTCCCACTGCCGCAGCGGCATTGCCAGATAGGGCGTGCTCGGGTCGTCGAAACGCTCGATCATCATTTCGAGCCGGGCGATCGCGCGGGCGATCAGGGCGCCGGGGTCGCCGTCGTCGATTGTGCGCTTCTCCCCAGCCGGATCGCCACCGCCGAGCCGCCAATATTGGAGCACGCTCGGCCGGCCGCTGACCGGACCAAAGCTGCCGTCGCGCAGGATCGCGGCTTCGAGCGGCAATTGCGGTGCAAACCCCGCTTGCATCTTGGCCTTTTTTGGCAATGTGCCGGTCTTGTAATCGACCAGCAGAAACCCGCCATCGGCCAGCCGGTCGATTCGGTCGGCGACGGCCGTCAACTCGAACCCGCCGGCCGGTCCTTTCAAGGTCAACTGCCCGGCGCACTCGCTCAGGCTTTCGACGATGGTCGGGCGATGCAGTGTCTCTTCGCTGACCAGCCAGCGCACGATCCGCCGGAAGCGCGGCCACCAGAATGCCCATGCGCCGGGGCGGGACAGCACCGACCCGAACGCCTTGCGACCGATCGACACCAGCTGCGCCTCGGCGTCTTGCGGCAATTCGCAGGGAAACCGCCGGACGAATTCGGCCAGCGCCGCGTGAATGCTGATCCCGAGCTCGGCGCGGCCGGGATCGGCGTCGAGCGCCGGCGCGGCCTTCAGACCGAGGATGTGACGGGCGTAGATGGCGTAGGGATCGGCGAGCCAGGTTTCCACCTGGGTCACCGACAATTGGCGCGGCCGGGCCGAAAGCGGCGGCCGCGGTTCGGGCCGGAGCAGCGGCTGATAGGGTGAGGCATCGAGCAGCCGGGCGGCGGCTTCAATTTCGGGTTGCGGGACGAGCGCCGCGTCGAGGCTTACCGCGCGCAGCACCGTGTCGAGCCGCAGCAGCCAGCGCGACGGCACCGTCGGCACCCCTTCGCTGCGGGCGGCGCGGGTCAGCGCCACTTCCGGCGCCCCCATGGCCTGAGCGAAATCAAAGGCTGCGATGCCGATCGCGCGCTCCGGCACGGCGATGTTGAACGCGCGGCGCATCTGCCGTGACATCCACGGGTCTGGTGCTGCCGGGGCCGGCCAAGTGCCTTCGTTGAGACCGCCGAGAACGACGAGATCGGCCTGCTGCAGCCGGCCCTCGACGAGGCCCCAGATCGCCAGCCGCGGGTGCCGGCCAAATGCCGGGCGGACGATGGCGCTCGCAACCAGCGCCTCGAACAGCGCCGGGTAGTGATGCCCGGGAAGCGCCGGGAAATCCCGCGCCGCTTCGATTAGCTCGTAGCAGAACCTGGCGGCGCTCTCACCAGCGGCCTCGCACCACAGCCGTGCCGCCCCGGTCTCGGCGTCGCTCGCCGCCAGCCGCTCGGCGGCCTCGATATGCGTGGTGACGAGGAGTGCAAGCGGCACGGCTTTCGCGGCGAGCAGGCCCGGCAAGGGACCGAGGCAGGATTGCAGCCGGTCGACAAAGCGGTGCAATCGCCGCCTGCTGCCGATCGCGGCCCTGAGACCGGCAAAACCCGGTGCCGGGCGAGGGCCGAGGATCGCCGCTTCGAGCGCCCGCGTCAGCTCGCGAAAGACCGACGGGGCGAGCCCGCCGGCACTGAGCGGATGCTTCAGCGCCGCCAACATCGGCACCGGCGCCAATTCGCTCGCAGCGAGATCGAGCAGCAGCCGCAGGAACACGCCGGGCGGCGTGCGGTTCAGCGGCACACCTGCCGAATCGTCGATCTCGATGTCCCAGCGCCGCAGCTCGGCCGCGACCCGGCGAGCGAGCGCGCGATCGGGGGTGATGAGTGCCGCAGTGGCGTCCGGAATCTCCAGCTTGCGCCGCAACAACAGCGCCACGGTTAGCGCCTCCTCGTGCGCCCCGGCGCAGTTATAGCGGTCGAGCCCGGCGAGCATCTCGCTGGTGCGGGGGGGCAAAGCCCGCCACGCCTCGGTGGTTGCCGCCGGCCGCATCGCCTCGCTGATCAACCAGGCGCGTCCGCTGTAGGACGATGGCCGGGCCACGGCGTCGGGTGGCCAATCCCGGACATCGCTCGGCGTGCAGCCGAGACCTCGCAGCAGCGCCGCCATCAGGTGCTGGGGGTGGGCCTCGTCGGCTTCGATCGCCGCCCATTGCGCGGCATCACAAAACCGGTCCAGCCCGGCGAGGATCACGGCGCCGTTATCGAGACCGGCAACCACCGCGAGCAGCTCGGTCAGCGCCGCGATGCCCCCGGTCAGCCCGGCGGCGATGATCGCGTCGCGTGGCGGCGCGCGGCGCCATAATGCCGCCTGCCGCGTCCACAATCGATTGCGCCGGTCGGCCGGATCGAGCGCCCCCTCGCTGGCCAGGATCGCCGGCCAATGCTTCGGCAGGATATCGAGAAACCGGCGGACGGTCTGCCAATGCTCGGCCAGATCGGGCGGCGCCAGATCGGCGAGCCCGGCAAAGTCGGCACCCTCGGTCGCCACCGTGTCGAGCAGTCGCGCCAGGCTGACAGCGAGGGCGGCCGCCTGGCCCGGCAACAATGCGTCGGCGCCGCGCCCTGCGCCCCACTGCAGCACCAGCCGGGTCAGCAGCATGCGGCGCCGCAGATCCGGGATGGCCGGCGGGAGCTCGAGGGTGCCATCATCCGCGGTCGTGTCGATCAGCTCGATCTCGTCCGCGTCGAGGTCGCCGATCGGCCGCAGTCGCGGGAGCAGCAGCGGTGCCCCGGGCTCTGCGCCATGCGCCACCGTGCGCAGGAACGCCTCGCGCAGCGATCGCGCGGCGCGCCGGGTCGGCAGCAGAACGGTGATCCGCGACAATGCCAGAGGATCGTCGCCGGCGCTTGCCCGGAGACCCGCCGCCAGCGTCCCGAGAAATGAGCGATCGGGCGCGATCGTGAACAGTCTGGGTCGCACGTGAACCTTGCTACGCACCCTGCGTCACTAAAAGGTCAAAATTGAAAAGATCAAAATTGCTGACTGCCTTGGGGTTACGCTGCGAGCGGGTAGCCGTCAGCCGCCACGGTGGCGCTGGGCGAGCCGGATGCGGGTGGCGTCGAGACCGGCGGGCGTCCCGATGTGAAACCACTCGGCGTCATGCACGACAGCCGCGAGGCGGTCCGCCCGCTCTGCCCGGTCGTACAGGCGCACCAGCGAAAAGGCCCGGTCGGTGATGCCGTCGAACAGCCGCCGATGCAACAGCTGGATGCCGGCGAACAGATAGGGAGCGCTCGCTGCGTCGCGACGGCGCCATGGCCGGCCGGCCGGATCGAGCAAATAATCGCCGCTGCCGTCATACCCAACGGCGCGCGCTGTTGGCTGCAGCAGCAGCAGCGCATCGGACGCGCCGGGATCGAAGGCGCGGGCCAGCCGCAGCAATGCCGGCTGCGGACCGTCGAGCCAGAATACGTCGCCGTTGACGACAAAGAAGGTCTCGCCGAGATCGGGCAGCGCATGCGCGACCCCACCCCCGGTATCGAGCAGCTCGGCTTCCTCGGAAATCGTGACGCGCGGTATTGTGCGGCCCGCGAGCCGTGCCGCGATCATGACGGCGAGATAATGGGTGTTGACGACCGCGTGCTCGACGCCGGCCAGCGCCAGCCGGTCGAGCGCGTGATCAATGAGGGCCCGGCCGTCAAGCTCGACAAGCGGTTTTGGCATCGTCGCGGTGACCGGCCGCAGCCGGGTTCCAAGCCCGGCCGCCAGCACCATCGCGCGCCGCGGCGGCTCGATCATAGGACCTCGGACGAGACCGGGTGGGACCGCGCCGCCGGCGGCACATGGCGGTCGAGCCAGCGCCCGAGCGCGCCGAGCGCCGGCTCGCGCAGGTCGGTCTCGACCAGCCGCCACAGCCGCGGCATATGGGCGAGATAGCCAGGCTTGCCGTCACGCTTCCACAGCCGGGTGAAAATCCCGAGGATCTTGCAATTGCGCTGGGTCGCGAGAACCGCGGCGGCGCGGGTAAAGGCTTGGCGGTCGAACCCCGGAAAGGCCGCGAGATAGCGCTCGGTCATCGCCTGCCGCAGCGCCGGCGAGACGTCACGGCGGGCGTCTTCGAGCAGCGAGACGAGGTCGTAGCCGGGCGGTCCGCAGACCGCGTCCTGGAAGTCGAGCAGCCCGCAGCGCCGGACCCCTTGGCGGCCGCGCAGCAGCATCAGATTGTCCACATGAAAATCCCGCAGCACCAGGGTTTTGGGAAAGACCTCCACCACCTGCACCAGCGCCGCCCGCCACAGCGCCAAATACTGTGCGCGCTCGTCGGCTGCGAGCAGCACCCCTGTAAAAGCGGGCACATACCAGTCGGTGAGCAGTGCCGCTTCGCCGAGCAGCAGGGCTTCGTCATAAGGTGGAAGACCGGGGGGTGGCAGGCCCGAGGGTGGAAGACCGGGCAAACCGTCGGCCGCGACCTGCTGCTGCAGCGCTACAAGTGTGTCGATTGCAAGCGCGTAAAGCGCTTCGGCGTCGGCGCCCCGCTCGAGCAGCCGCGTGTAGGTGTCGTCGCCGAAATCCTCGATCAGCAGGAAGCCCTGCGCCTGGTCTTCAGCCAAGATCTCCGGCGCGCTGAGGCCGAGCCGCCGCAACGTCGCCGCGACCAGCAGGTAGGGGCCGACATGTTCCTGCGGCGGCGGCGCGTCCATGACGATGGCGCGGGCGCAGCCGCGGTGCAGACGGTGGTAAGACCGGAAGGACGCGTCGGCGGCAAGCGGCGTCGGCCGGGCGTCGCCCCATCCGGCGGCTTTGAGAAAAGCGGCCATTGCGCGCGCGCGTGCGGAGCCAGCCATCACGCTCGGAGCGCCTGCGCGATACCCGCCGGCGCCTGCCGTCGCTCCTTCAGACATGGTCAGACATGGTCGGCGAGTGCGGCGAGCCGGGTCTGCCATTCGCGACCACCCTCGCAGACAGCGCGGCGGGCTTGGGGCCGCTCCCCAAAAGAGAAGGCGATCTCGAGGTGGCCCGGCGGCAGCAGTGCGCCGAGGCGTTCGGGCCATTCGATCAGTGAGATCCCTTCGGTAAACGCCTCTTCGATGCCCAGCTCCCAGGCTTCTTCCGCCCGGCCGAGGCGATAGAGATCGAAGTGCCAGATGCTGGTGCCGCCGGGTTCGTAGGTCTGCACGAGGGTGAAGGTCGGGCTCGGCACGTCCTCCCCGATGGCACCGCGGGCGCGGATAAAGGCGCGGGCAAAGCTGGTTTTGCCGACGCCCAGATCGCCGCGCAACGCAATGATATCGCCCGCCCGGACTTGGGTCGCGATACGCCCGGCGAGCACCGCGGTCGCGGCTTCGTCGGGCAGGTCGATGGCGATGGTCACCCGCCCGTTGTAAATCGCGGCATTTGCGGTGCGCAAGATTGCGGGCGGCACCGGCCCGGATCGCCGCGCGTCGCGCGACCGCGATGCCCGGATCGGCGGCTTGGCACGACATCGACCCGGCACCGCCCCGGCGAATCGCGCGATGACCATGGCAAACCACAGCGCATTGCGGTGCGGTCGATCCCGCTCATACCGGCAACGCGCGCTGATTTGCCGGCTCGACCGAAGCTGGCCGCGTGCCGCCGGGATTGCCGCTGCGTGCCGCTCGCGAGCCCGAGGGCCGATCGTCGCCCGATTGCTCCTGCGCCCTCACATCGGCCGGCGACGCGAAGGTATCGGGATCCGGGGCGGCTGGCAGCCGGCAGACGATCCGCGTGCCACGCCCCGATGCCGACCGAATATCGACGGTTCCGCCATGCAGCTCGATCAGATTCCTGACCAGCGAAAGCCCGAGCCCCGAGCCGGTTTGCCGCCGGGCGGGTGCCAAGGTTTCCCCGATCTGCTCCGGCACGACGATGCCGGGTCCCGTATCGGTGACGCTGATCTCGATGTCCCTGCCGTAGCGGGCGGCCGCGATGCTGATCGAGCCGCCCGGCGGGGTGAATTTGATCGCATTCGAAATCAGGTTAAAGAGCGCCTGCTTCAGCCGCCGCTCATCGGCCGGGATCGGCGCGACGTCCGCGGCGCAGTACGATCGCAGATCGAGACCGCGATCGTGTGCGCGTTCCTGCGTCAGCTTGACCACTGCCTGCAAGATCTCGGGGATGCTGACGGTGCTGCGTTCCAACACCAGGTACCCGGCTTCGATCGTCGCCAAATCGAGAATATCGTTGATCAACGTCATCAGCTGATGCGCGCTGTCGAGCATCCCGCGGCAATATTCGGATTGGCTGGAATTCAGCGTGCCGAAATATTGGTTGTTGAGGATCTCGGCAAAGCCGATGACGGTGCTGAGCGGAGTCCGCAATTCGTGCGAGACGCCGGCGATGAACTCGCTTTTGAGCCGGTGGGCGGTTTCCAGAGCCTCGTTGCGCTGGCGCAGCGCCCGCTCGACGCGAGCGGTGTCGGTGACATCGAGATAGCTCAGCAGCACCTCGCCATCGGGCAGCGGCACGCTCGCTACCTGCAGCATCGAGCCGTCGCGGCGGTAGAGCGGACCGCTGGTCAGCGTCGGCGAGGTGACCTTGGCGACGATCGCATCCCGGGCCGTCGGCCAGTCGCCACCATCATCGAGAAACTCGCGGGTCCGCTCGACAATATCGGCGATATGCGGATCGCCGGCGACATCCTCGCTCGACAACCCCCACATCGCGCGAAACGCGGGGTTGTGCAATTTGAGCCGGCCGTCGCCGCCATAGACCGCGACCCCCTCGAACAGGTGATCGAGTGTGGCGCGCTGCACCTGGATCAGCGTGTTGTACGAGCATTCGAGCGCCAGCCGGTCGCTGACATCTTCGTAGACAAAAGTCAGCCCGCCAAAGGGATGCGGCGCGACCGTGACCTGCACCGTGCGCCCGTCGGGCAGGTGCATCACTTCGTGGCGCGGCTCGATCAGCGTGGTGAACATCGCGCAGCGTTCGCGCTTGAACGCCCGGAAATCGGCAAATTCCGGGATATGGCGGGTTTCGTGCAGGCGCTCGAGAATTTCGTCCAGGGTCGGCTCGGTGGCGAGCCAGGCCTCCTCGATCTCCCACAGCGCGGCAAACGCGCTGTTGAAAAAGTTGAGCCGCCGATCGGGGCCAAAGATCGCAACGGCCGCATAGATGCTTTCGAGCACATCGGCATGCGCATTGATGTGGCGCCATAATTCCGATTGCGCGCTCTCGACGTCGGTCTTGTCGAGGGCGAAGCCGATGCTGCCGCCGCTGCCGCAAGGCTGCTCGACCAGTTCGAGGAGCCGCCGCTGCCCCCCGATCACAACGTGGGTGTGAAATGCCGGCTGCGGAGGCACTGCGGCCGGTCCGGACATGTCGGCCCCGTCCACCCCGACCGTGGGGGGCGTCGCGCTGATGCAACCGCCGCGGCGCGGCACCAGCTCACGGGCCTCGGCGAGAGCGCTTTCGCGAGTGCTGCCGACAGCCTCGGCATAGGCACGGTTGCAATCGGCCAGCACCCGGCCCCGCCGCCAGACCGGCAGCGGCAGCGCATCGAGCATTTCGCGCAGCTGCGCTACGGCCGTCTCGGCCTGTTGCGCGGCAAGGAGCGCCGCGCTGCGGCTGCGCTCGATGCCGGCGAGAAGCCGATGGCATTCGCGGAGGCGGGAGTGAGCGTGCATCAACAGCACCGCAAGCGGTAAAGCGACGACCGCACAGGGCAGGATCGTGGATACGATCACGATGGAGCACCCCTTTCACGCCTCGAGAGGGTGTCCGGATCATCCGGCTCTCGCAGCCCGATTATGGAGTGCGTTTGGTTAAAAGAAAAGAGGAAAAGTTATCGTGCTCCCGTGGACGTTGTATCTCACCGATCAGCGCGGGTTCAGTACCGGTAATGTTCGGGTTTGTACGGCCCGGCCTGGTCGAGGCCGAGATAGCCGGCCTGGGCCGGGCTCAACCGGGTCAGCTTGACCCCGAGCTTGTCGAGATGCAGCTGCGCCACCTTCTCGTCGAGGTGCTTGGGTAGCACATAGACCTTCTTCTCGTATATTCCGGGGTTGGTCCACAGCTCGATCTGGGCCAGCACCTGATTGGTGAAGGATGCGCTCATCACAAAGCTCGGATGGCCGGTGGCGCAGCCGAGATTGACGAGCCGGCCCTTGGCCAGAACGATCAGCCGTTTGCCGTCAGGAAAGACGACCTCATCGACCTGCGGCTTGACCTCCTCCCAGGGATAGTTGCGCAACGCCTCGATCTGGATCTCGCTGTCGAAATGGCCGATGTTGCAGACGATCGCGCGGTCCTTCATCTGGCGCATGTGGTCGATCGTGATCACGTCGATGTCGCCGGTCGCGGTGACAAAAATGTCGCCGTGCGATGCGGCGTCTTCCATCGTCACCACCTGGTAGCCTTCCATCGCCGCCTGCAGCGCGCAGATCGGATCGATTTCGGTCACCATGACGCGGGCACCCTGGCTCCTCAGGCTCGCCGCCGAGCCCTTGCCCACATTGCCAAAGCCGCACACCACCGCGAGCTTCCCGGCGAGCATCACATCGGTCGCCCGCTTGATGCCATCGACCAGGCTCTCGCGGCAGCCGTAAAGATTGTCGAATTTGGATTTGGTCACGCTGTCGTTGACGTTGATCGCCGGCGCCTGCAGCGTCCCCTGCCGCATCATCTCGTAGAGCCGGTTGACGCCGGTCGTGGTCTCTTCCGAGATGCCGCGGATCGCGCGCAACAGGTCGGGATGCGCATTGTGCAGGATTTTGGTCGCATCGCCGCCATCGTCGAGCACCATGTTTGGCGTCCAGCCGGCAAACGGACCCCCGGCCGGGCCGCGCAGGGTCTGCTCGATGCACCACTCGTATTCCTTTTCGCTCTCGCCCTTCCAGGCGAAGACCGGGATGCCGCGGGCGGCGACCGCCGCGGCGGCATGGTCCTGGGTCGAAAAGATGTTGCACGAGCTCCACCGCACACTGGCGCCGAGATGGATCAAGGTCTCGATCAGCACCGCGGTCTGGATCGTCATGTGCAGACAGCCGACGATCTGCGCGCCCTTTAAGGGCTGGGCCGCGCCGAACTCCTCGCGCAGCGCCATCAGCCCCGGCATCTCGGTCTCGGCGATCGCGATCTCGCGACGCCCCCAATCGGCGAGCGTAAGATCGGCAACCTTGTAATCGGCAGTCGCGGAATGATCGGCGGTGGCAGGCATTCGAAATCTCCTATCGATCCGCAGGCGTGGCGCGCCAAATGAGGTAAATTGGGAATAGATACATATAGAGATATCTTTATGTCGTCAACCGGCGCACCCTGGGAGTTTGTCGAATGCAATTGTCTCGCGGTGCGGCAGGCGGCGCGCTGCGTGACACAGCTCTACGACCGGCACCTGGCGCCGGTCGGGCTGCGCGCCGGCCAGTTTGGCATCCTCGCCCGATTGCGGCGGCGCGGTGAGATCGCGATCGGCGATCTCGCGGCGGAGTTGGTCATCGACCGCACCACTCTCGCGCGCAACCTGCGGCCGCTCGAACGCGACGGGCTGATCACGATCACGCCGGCGCGTGGCGACCGCCGCATCAGGGAGTTGCGGCTGACTGCGGCTGGCAGCGACCGCCTGCGCCTCGCCGTTCCGGCCTGGGCGGCGGCTCAGCACGAGTTCGAGAACGATTTTGGGCGCGCGCGCGCGGCCGAATTGCGCGGCCTGCTGCACACCCTCCTGGCCACTCGCCCGTCGACAGCGGACGAGCCCTGAACCGGCGCGTCCTTCAGCAGGCGCGTCCTTCAGCAGGCGCGTCCTTCAGCAGGCGCGTACTTCAGCAGGATTGGAAGAGCTGCTGAACCCGGGCGATATCGGTGGTCGTGGTCAGCGCCAGCATCAACAAGATGCGGGCCTTTTGCGGGCTCAGATCCTCACCGGCGACAATCCCGCTCTCGCGCAACCGGCGGCGGGGCGCCACCCGGCCGGAAAACGCCCGGCTGCACTGGACGACGACGATCCCGGATTTGGCCGCTTGTTCGAAGGCAGCGCGCTGCTGCGGCGTCGGGCTGCCCGGCGCAAAGCCCGCGGAAACCAGACCGCGCGCCCCCGCGGCAACCGCCGCCTCGACCAGCGCGCCATCGGCGCCGGCATAGGAATAGACGATATCGACCCGTGGCAATGGCAGGGCGAGGTCACGCCCCGCGAACGGACCATCCGGCATGTGCGCCTGCAGTGGCGCCCGGTAGAAATGGACGCCGTCGCCATCGCAATGTCCAAGCGCGCCAAAATCGAGCGAACGGAAGGTCTGCGCCCGGTAGGTCGAGGTCTTGACCACGTCGCGCGCCGCGTGAATCTCGTCGTTCAGCAGCACCAGCACGCCCTTGCCGCGTGCCGCAGCCGATCCGGCGACCCGCAAGGCGTTGACCAGGTTCATGCCGGCATCGGTGCCGAGCGCGCTCGCCGGACGCTGCGCGCCGACCAGCACGACCGGCTGCGCGACCCGCAATGTCAGGTTCAAAAAGAATGCGGTCTCCTCGAGGGTGGCGGTGCCGTGCGGGATCACAAAACCGGCAAGCGCCGGGTCCTCGTGCGCGGTCCGCTCGATCAGCGCCCGCAATTCGAGCCAGTCGGCGGGACCGAGATCGGTGCTGCCGACCTGGCGGATGGTTATCGGCAGCGGCTCGGCGACGAGCCGGGTCTCGGCAAACCGGTCGAGCAGCGCTGCGGCCGTGAGCTTCTGCCCGAAATCCGGGTAGTCGAGCACATCGAGGCTGGTGGCGCCGAGCGAGGAGATCGTGCCTCCGGTGCCGATCACGGCGACACGGGGAAGGGCGGCGTTTGCGTCTGGTGACGGGCTCATGAGCATGCTCCGGGCTAAGTGAGGGCCGAGCCCAGCACGCACCGGCGATCGAGACAAGCTTAAGGATGTTTCGCGGGCCCCGGCCTCGGTCGTTTGCGCGAGGGGCCGCGGCGGGCGAGGCGCGCCGCAGCCCGGTCGCGCCGCAGCCCGGTCGCGCCGGTGCCCAAGCCGATCATCGCCACCCACGAAAACCTGGCGCTCTCGATGGCGCATGGCTGGGCGATGGTGACCGGGCGGATCCCGGCGGTCATGGTCCATGTCAGCGTCGGCACCGCCAATCGTGTATCCGCGGTGTTCAACGCCGCGCGCCAGAAGGTGCCGATGCTGAGGCGGCGGCGATTATTTCCGCAGGGCCGAGGGGTTTGCAGCCGCCTGTCGCGGTGCGATCGTGCCGGTGGCATTCGCGTAGGCGGCAGCGAGCCGGCTGTCCTGCAGCAATTCGACCGGCTCGCACTGGTAGAGCTCGCACAGCGCGGCCAGATCGGCGAACCGGATGCGCCGCACGCCGGTTTCGATCCGATGATAGGAAAGCCGCTTCATACCGAGGAGTTGCGCAGCCCCCTCCTGGGTCAGTCCCAGCGTGCGGCGGCGCCGGCGCAGCGCGGCACGGATCAAGGCCTGTGGATCGTCGTGCTGCCGTGCGGCCGCAGCCTCTCGAGACGAGCCGAACAACCTTGCGCTGAGCTGCGTCGCCCGGCGGGTGGAGTGCGAACCGCCGATCGCGGCCCCATGGAAAATGCTCATGGTGCAAGCTCATCGCACGAATCACGGTATTTGTCAATTTAGAAATGCGATACTCACACTCAGGACGGCTGGCTGTCGACCGGCTTGACCGCGTCCGATCCGGTCCAGACGATGCGAGCGAGATCGGCACTCCCTTCCGCGTGGTGCGATGCTCACGGATGGCCCTCATCCGTTGGCTCAATCCACCATCACCACATCGGTCTGGTGCTCCGATCCACCAGACCCTCGGAACCAAACGTTTCGCGCGGACCACCAGGGGAGCAGGCGATGGAATTCTCGCTGTCCGGCGAGCTCACGGCGCTAAAGGAACGCACCGAACGGCTTCTACGGGAGCGGATCATTCCGTTCGAGGACGATCCGCGGCAAACGGCGCACGGCCCCGCCCCGGAATTGCGGAGCGAATTGGTGGCGCTGGGGCGTGATGCCGGGCTCTTATCGCCGCATGTTGGGCGTGAATGGGGCGGACTGGGGCTCGACCATCGCGGCCAGGCCGTCATTTTCGAGGCAGCCGGCTATTCGCCGCTTGGGCCGGTGGCGCTCAATTGCTTCGCGCCCGACGAAGGCAATATGCATCTCCTCGAGCTGGCCGCCGAGGAGCACCAAAAGGAGCGCTGGCTGCGCCCGTTGGCGGCGGGCGACATCCGCTCGTGCTTTATGATGACTGAGCCCGCTCCGGGTGCCGGATCGGACCCGGCGATGCTGCGGACCACGGCGCGACGCGCCCCCGACGGCAATCGCGGCGACTTTGTCATCACCGGTGAGAAATGGCTGATCACCGGCGCTGTTGGTGCTGAATTCGCAATCATCATGGCAAGAACCGATGGCGACGCTGGCGGCCCGGCCGGGGCGACGATGTTCCTGGCACCGATGAATGCACCGGGGATTGTCGTCGAGCGGGTGCTCGACACGCTCGACCGATATATGTCGGGCGGCCACGCGGTGGTTCGCCTCGACGGGCTGCGGGTGCCGGAAAGCGCGGTGCTCGGCCGGATCGGCGAAGGCTTCCGCTACGCTCAGCTGCGGTTGGCGCCGGCGCGTTTGACGCACTGCATGCGCTGGCTCGGCGCCGCCCGGCGCGCCCACGACATCGCCCTTGATTACGCGCGCCGCCGCACCGCCTTTGGTAAGCCGCTCGGCGAGCACGAGGGCGTTGGCTTTATGCTCGCCGACAACGAAATGGATCTGCACACCAGCCGGCTGGTTATCTGGCACACCGCCTGGGTGCTCGACCAAGGCCGTCGCGGCACCCACGAATCGAGCATGGCCAAGGTGATCTGCTCGGAGGCGATCGGGCGGGTCGTCGATCGCAGCATGCAGATCCTGGGCGGGCTCGGCATCACCGACGACACCATCGTTGCGCGGCTATGGCGCGAGGTCCGCCCGTTTCGCATCTATGATGGTCCGAGCGAAGTGCACCGCTGGTCGATCGCCCGCCGCATCCTGCGCGACGCGACCGGCGCTGCGTAAGACTGCCGCCGCTGCGACGCGTGATCGGGGGGAGTGCTGGACTGGCAACTCGGTCTGCCGACGCCGCGCTGCCGCAATGCTGCCGCGACTCCCAGTGCAGTCCCGCCGCTCCGACCTCGATCAACGATCTGCCAAAAGCGGAGCGTTACCCGGGTTGTTCGGCAGGCAGACCGGCGCTGACCAATGCCTCGTGCACCTTGTCGCGAGCGTCGATCAACAGCGGATTTGCGTGTGGGATGTTCCGCTCAGCGGCAATGATCGCGGCCACCGAGTCGAACTGCGGAAACATTTCCCGGAATTCGCCGAGCGCCTGCCGTGCCGCCTCATGCTGGCCGTTGAGTGCGTAAGCGGCGATCAGCCATGCGCGGGTGTACCAGAAATTCCTGCGGATTGCGACAGAGCGCTCGAGGCGCTCGATCGCCTCGCGGTAATCACCCTTGATTAACGGGGGCCGGGCGGCGATCCAGCTGAAGACGCCGATTGCCGGAGAGTCGGGCGGGACGATGTCGATCGCCTTGTCGACCAGGATGCCAGTGCGCTCCGGGTGCCCCAGATACATCCATTGCTCGCCCGATTGCGCATAGGCTTCGGCGAGCATGCGGTCGCCCGCATCGGGCTTTAGGGCGATGACCCGCTCGAACGCGGCCAAGGATTCGGCGTGCCGGCCGCGCGCGCGATGGATAAAGGCGCTGACGTAAACCGCGCGCCGATGGTTCGGGTCGAGGTGCAACGCGGTCGCGACCGCATGCTCGGCCGCGGCCAATTCCACCGTATTCGCGCCGTTCCACCGGTTCAGGTAATCGCAGCACCGCACATTTGCGAAAAACGCCCATATCTCGGGATCCATGCGGGCTGCCGGATCCTGCAAAATTCGCTTTACCACCTCGGAAATCAGCCGCGTGTTTGCCGGCGTGCACGCCGATGCGTAGATTTCCCGAGCGCTTTGCATGATCTGATCAATTCTTGGCGAGGCTTCGTGCGCGCTCGCGCTGACGCCCATCGCCGCATGCGCCCTTCTCAACACCATCAATGCAGGCGGTGCGGCATTGTCGGCAGCGCCGTCGGCGTCTCTCGGAATCTCCGACATGCAGTCCTCAACCACGGTTAGTCACCTCATCGGCGATCGCGCACAGGCTGGCAAAAAAGTTGTGCGCCCGCGCATCCGGTCATCGGTGCGGCCGGGCCGACCATTCCATAACCCCGGACCACCCCATGATCTCGGGCCATCTCAAGATCTCGGGCCATCCCAGCATCATTGTCCTGGCTCAAGGTGCGCTCATGTGGCCGGGATACGCCGTCGGTCGATCCGGCTATGCGACATGGGCCGTGGTCATAACCGTCTCGGTGCTGCCATGAACCTTGTAAAAGGCTTCGTACATGTTCAGCACGCCGAGCAGCCCGCCCGGCCCGTAAAAGCAGCTGTATTTCGGGTGCGCCTTCATGTGCCCGACCGACAGGTCGCGCTGCACGTAATCGACTTCACAGCTTTGGGTGCAGGCACGCTGCAAAATCCAATATCCCGATCCGCCGATGACCCGCTCAAGCAGTTCGAGACAGGCGCGCTGCGACAGCTTGGCGAGGTTGTAGACCGACATTGCTCCCCAATTGCGCGACATGTCGGGGCCGCCATATTTGAGGAAATAGTCGCGCCGTCGGCGGGGCAGTGCGGAAAATTGCGCGAGGCTGATATCCTCCCCGTCCTCCAGCACGATACCCTGTGGCGTGACAAGAACGGTGTAAGGAAAAAGCTGGCGCACGGCATCGCTGTAGAACCGGCGGGTGAGCGGCCAGAACGGCAGGCCCATCTGGATTTTCTGCTGATAGATCGCGATCGGCGGCACGTCATAGTGCAACAGGCCCGCCGACCACGCGTCCCGCCGCCGGGTGAATAGCGCCTCATCGACCAGCATCAAATAGTGGTGCGCGCGCACAAAGTTGCAGTCCAAGGGGCGCACCCCCTTGTCGTACCCATAATAGCGGGCGCACCGCCGGGCCTTTTGCGCGAAATAGCTCTCGCTCGCCCAGAAGAGATTGAAGAAATGGTGGACGATCGGCGGCTTGCCGAGCTTTTCGGCCAAAGCATGGGCCCAGCGCTCGGAAAGATCGGGGCCAAGCCCAAAGCCCCGCGCATGATAATAATCCTGCAGCTGCTCGTATGTTCCCCATAGCGAGCCCGGCGCCTGCACTTCGACAATTTTCCCAAGCGCGGCTTCATCGGTGCGAAAGAAGACCGGCGTTTCGACCGGCGCGGTGGAAACGATATCGCGATGGAGATCTATGAGATACGGCGGGACCTCGCGTAAGAACAATTCGGCGATCGCTGGATCGGCGTGACCAGAGAGGCTCGCGGCAAATAATTCGAGCGTGGTCGCCTGCCACTCCTTGATCACGCTGTAGCGAGCGGCGAGGCTTTCCCATTCGGTCGCTGAGAGAGTGTCGGGAACGGGTGTGATCAGCCCGGTAAAGCCGACCAGCGACCGCGTCGCCTCGTTGCTTTGCCATTCCAGAAAGGAATAGCAATCGCCCACTGTTTTTGGCGCCGACGCAATCGCTGTAGCGGTCATTGCTTAGCGCTTAGATCTAGAAGGCAGAGCGCCGAGCGTGGTCGATAGCCCGTTCATCGCCCTTCCGCTGAACTGAGCCATACCGAAGTTGACGGCCAGATGCCTGTTGCCGATTTGCAAGCGGCGTTTTCCCTATCGAGAGCGCCTCGGCTCGCTGCGGCCCGATACGAAGATGCTGACGCGCATCGATACGAACCGGTCTACCGTTGTCTGCCATGTGCCGGATTGCCAAACTGCGTATCACCGATAAAATTGCCCCATCGTGCCTTTCGCTTCTTACGGATTCGTCACATGTTGTTGAGCTAAAGCCAAATATTTCTTATTGTATGAAACAGTTGTCAATTCATTAACTGATTGCTGTAGCCACTTGACTGCGCATACCCAATTCTTTTCCAAATAGTATGCCCTACCTTCTGCCCAATCGAAATAGCCCATAGCGGGATGGTTTGGTGAAAGGGTCCTCGCGTTTTTGAAATGTTCATGCGAGTTCTCAGGGTGACCGTTGAGAGCGATCTGATTACCGACTTGCGCGTGGCCGCGGGCGAAGCTCGGGTCCTGTGTCACCGCCTGCTGAAAATCTTTCAGCGCTCCGTCCGGGTCGGGCGGCGTGGTCGCAGTCGGCTGAGCCGTGCGCTTGACCAGGCCCCGGGCATGATAGGCCATCGCCAAGTTAGGATCCGGTGAATCGGGCGGGGTCCCTGGCAGAACCTGACCAACAAGGTTCTGAGCCTGCTGCCATTCTGGTTGGCCAGCTTCGTTCCACCCGTTCAAAACGTCATTCATCAATACATTTGCCAGCAACCCTCGCGCTAAATTTTTTTCAGGGTCTTTTAAGCCGTCGGAATTCCCCAGGGCGGCCTGGAGGAGGTGTCGAACGACGAGACTCGCTTGCGGGCTCAGGACTGCGTTCGCAATCGGATCGGGGCTGTCGGTGCCTGCCATGTTCTCTCTCCCTGACTTGGTGTTGCACGTCCCGCAAACCGACGGGACGCAACCGTTACTGCGCCGGCATACCGGCGATCTGTAGCCCATCGCGCACTTTTTGCCTGGCTGCCGTAATCATGGCGTTTTCGTTGGGAATGGCTTTCATGTGTTTCGCCACTCGCTGCAACGAATATCCGGCAAATTCAGGATTATTATTGAAATCCTGCAAGACCCGTTTGGCGTCGTCCAGCCGATGATCAAGAGCGTAGGCGCTTACCAAATAGAGTCGGTTGTACCAATCATTTGGCCGCAGTTCGACCGATTTGCGCAGCCACGTCACCGCGTCGGAGTAAGCGCCGGCGACAAAGTAGGCTTTCCCGATGATCCAGTAAAATCCGCCAAGCGACGGATCGCGCGGACTTAGCTGTATCGCCTGCTTGACGAGTGGCGGCACCTCCTGCGGTCTGCCGAGCAGCGTCAGCTCATTGGCTTTCTCGGCAAGCGCGCGCGGCATGTTGGGGTTTAAGTCCACCGCCCGACTAAACGCCTCTAATGCGCCGGGGTTTTCGCCTTTGGAGCGACGGATCAATCCTTCGGCATAATAGGCTTGCGCATTGCTCGGATCGCCGGCGATCGCCTGGCCCGCCGCCGCTTCGGCCTCTTTGAGGTCTTCTGTTCCAACCTTGTTCCATTGGTGCAAATACTGTGTCGCCACCACCTCGGCGAGCCAGGCCCAGGATTCGGCGGAGCTGGGGTCGAGCCGTACCGATTGTTCGAGAAGCCGACGTGCTTCGAGCGTGTGCTCGGGGGTGATCCCGCTGATGTAGATCGACATCGCCCGAAACCTGAGGTCGACGGCATTGGGGTCGGCCGCGTGCTGCGCCATCGCGCGCGCGCCCTCCGCCCTGGCCAGCTGAATGTCGAGCGAGGCCGCGATCCGCCCCGTTACCGCCGCGAGGAGCTGAAACAGGTCGCCCATATTGCTCTCGAACCGGTCGGCCCAGACGTGACCGCCCGTTTTGGCGTCGATCAGCTGCACATTGGTCTCGAGCCGGGTGCCATCGCGAATGATGCTGCCTTCGAGCAGGTAGCGAACCCCGCACTCCTTGCCGATCTCGCGCGCATCGACTGTTCGCCCCTTAAAAGTAAAAGCGGTGCCGCGAGCGATGACAAAGATGCCTTTGACGCGCGCCAGATCGGTCGTCACATCGTCGGTCAGCGCGTCGGCGACGAAATCCTGTTGGCGATCCCTGCTGAAATTATTGAATGGCATGACGACGATCGAATTTCGCGGCGGCGGCGGCGTGGTCTTGAACCATCCGGGAGAGGCCACCATGCCGAGAACTGCCAACACCGCTACGAGCACGCCGGCGGCCAGCCAACCCGCGCGTCGGCTACGCCGGAGGATTGGGCGCAGCGGCCGGCGCAGCACAGCCGCGAAGCTGTGCCCGGCCGGTATCGCTCTGGGCGCCGCGTCGGAGCCGACCCGGAACACGCGGATCGGGCGGTCGATATTTTTGACCCGGTATTCCCCCTTATCCTCAAACGATATATCGGGGTAGCCACGCAGCTGATCGCGAACGCCGCGCGTCACGTAGATTTGCCCGGGCTCGGCCAGTCCTTCGAGGCGAGCAGCGATGTTGATGCTGTTTCCGTAGATGTCGCGCTCGTCGACGATCACATCGCCGGTGTTGATGCCGATGCGCAGCTGTATCCGCTGGTCGTCGGTCGCCGGCTCGCGCGTTGCCAACCCGCGTTGGATTGCGATGCTGCAGCGGACGGCGTCGACCGCGCTGTCGAATTCGACCAGCATGCCATCGCCCATGCTGCGCACCGGTCGGCCGCAGTGCTCCGCGACCGCGGGTTCGATCAATGTTCTTACCCGCTCGGCGAGGCGGACATGCGTGCCTTCTTCGTCGGCACTCATCAATCGGCTGTAGCCGACCACATCCGCTAGCAGGATTGCGGTTAACCTCCGCCTCAGATGGACCTCGCCCATCCGCATCACCACGAATTTCTTAATCTTTTAAGTTTAACACGCGCTCCCGGCTTTGTCACGAAAGATGAGCGTGGGCGGCCGAACCGCGGGGTCGCGCGGTCGCGACGTCCTGCGCGATCCGCGCTGCGGCGTGTCGCTCGGGAAGCCGAGAATGTAGCCCGCATAGGTGCTGACCCGCTGGGCCCCAGGCGAGAAACATCTGCCGGTATTCGTGCACCCGGTTCTGCTTTTTCTTCGCCGACAACAGATTATCGGGGTTGATGTTTTCGAGCCCGACAAAGACCCGCTTCAAGCCGGCGCGCGCCGCCTTCTCGACAAAATTCAGGATGCGGTGGCAGAGCGTGTCGACCTGGATGATGAATTGCAGGCCGAGCCCTTCCTCTTCGCCCATCCGGATCAGCCGGTCGGCGATCGCCTCCCAATTGCGGTTGCGGGCGAAATTGTCGTCGGTGATAAAAAACCGGAACACGCCTTGCTCCAGGTTGGCGCCCACCAGACGCCCGACATCGTCGGCGTCGCGCCAGCGCGATTTCCTACCCTGGACATTGATGATCGTGCAAAAGCTGCATTGGAACGGGCAACCGCGCCCGGCGTCAAACGCGCCGAGGCACTCGCCGTAGTGGCGCACGATCGCGACCGGCAAAAACGGCGTCGCCTGCTGCTGCAGGCCGGGCGTGTCGCAGGCCCGATTGGCCGATTATTACCCGCGTTGCGGTAAGCAGAAAAGCCCGGCCTCGCAACTGTCGATCGAAGCCGCTAGGCTGACGCGCAGCCTGTGCCGGCCCCCATTTGTGCCATTTAGGGAGAAGAGATCATGTTCGAAGGGTTCACCAGGACCGAGATCGAGACCTCGGGGGCGCGGATCAATTTGCGCCATGGCGGCGACGGCCCGCCATTGCTGCTGCTGCACGGCAACCCGCTGACCCATGCGTCGTGGAGCAAGATCGCGCCGCGCCTGGCCCGGCTCTTTCATGTCGTGTGTCCCGATCTGCGCGGCTATGGCGACAGTGTCGGCCCCGACGATGCCGGCGAGAACAATATCAACTATTCGTTCCGGGCGATGGCGCAGGATCAGGTCGAGGTAATGGAACGGCTCGGCTATCGCGAGTTCTTTGTCGCGGGACACGACCGTGGGGCGCGCACCACCGCGCGGATGTGCCTCGACCATCCCGACCAGGTCAAGCGCGCGGCACTGATCGATATCCTGCCCAACCACCACATCTGGACCCATACCTCAAAGGAATGGGCATTGCGCTCGTGGCACTGGGCGCTGATGGCCCAGCCCTATGACTTTCCCGAGCGGATGATGGCCGGGGTGCCGGCGCGATGGTACATGGAAAAGAAATTGTCAAAGCCCGGCATCGGTCTCGGCTTTTTCGATCCCGAGGCGTTTGCCGAATATGTCCGCTGCTTCAACTGGAAGACGATCAAGGGCTCATGCGCCGATTACCGCGCCTGTGTCACCTGCGATTTCGAGATGGACAAGGCCGATTTCGACGCCGGGCGGAGGATCACCCTGCCGCTCCTGGTGATCTGGGGGGCGCGAAGCCACACCGAAGGCGTGCATGGCGACGTGTTGTCGATCTGGCAGCGCCATTATGCGAGCAATGCCTATGGCGGCGCGCTGCCCTGCGGCCATTATGTGCCCGAGGAGGCGCCCGAGGAAACCCTGGAGTGGCTGATGCGCCATTTTGCCCAATAAGCGCGGCCGACGACCGGCGAACTGACAATAACCTGCCGCTGGGACCCACCGCCGGCCAATGTCCCGATGTCTTTATGGGAGGACACCATGCCTCGGACATTCGTCGGAAGGACTCAAATGCTCGCCTGACGGCAAGTATCTCACCGTCGGCGACATCGAGGGCTCGACCAAGCCCGCCGGCTCGTGGCTGTTCCACGACCACGGTCTCGACGTATTCCGCTGGCAGAATGGCAAGCTGACCCCCGAGGGAACCCTCAAGCTCAACGCCAGCCCTGCTGCGATCCGTACCGCCTGGCCTTGAGCCCGCCTGGCCTTGAGCCCGCTTGGCCTTGAGCCCGCCTCGCCTTGAGTCCGCTGATGCGCACGGGTTGACAGCGGCGGCGACAGGTCGTAATCCGCGGGGATTGGGGAGTAGCTTCCGCGATCTTGAGGCGGGTCCGTGTCAACAGGCTCGTGCTGCGGCGCGTGGCACGGGCAGCAGAGGCCGGGCCTTCTGCTTGGCGAGACCAGTACGCATCCGGGGCCGTTCCGGCCGGCTTCGGATCGCGTGCTGCTCTCGTCCGGCGAGCCCCGCAGATGAGTTCTCTCGCCACTGTCGTCCTCGCCTTCAGCATGTCGGCCGACGCGTTTGCCGCGGCGCTCGGCAAGGGTTCGGTTCTCGATCGGCCGCGATTCACCGAAGCATTGCGCTGCGGCCTGATCTTTGGCCTGGTCGAAGCGATCATGCCGACGATCGGCTGGGCCGCCGGGGCGGTGGCGAGCGCCTACATCGCGACCATCGATCGCTGGCTGGCGCTCGCCGTCCTCGCGGTGATCGGCGCCAAGATGGTCTGGGACGGGCTGCGCCGGTCCGCCGAGCAAGAACGGCCGAAACGCCATTCGGCGCGGCTTCTGGTCGTGACTGCGATCGGCACCAGCATCGACGCGATGGCGGTCGGGGTGACGCTGGCGCTGCTCGGCATCGGCATCCTTGCCCCGGCGCTGGCGATCGGCATGGCGACGCTGGCGATGACGACAATCGGCATCCTGCTCGGCCGCATGCTCGGCGAACGCTATGGCCGCGTCGTCGAAATCCTCGGCGGGATCGCGCTGTTCGCAATTGGTATCGAGATCGCGCTCGGCCCTGCCGGCTTTGGTTAGCTGCGGCTTCGGTTAGACTAGCTGCGGCTTCGGCTCGACTAGCCAGATGAGGCCGGCGGCGCAGCACTCATTTCGCGCAGCCTGAAGCGCTGGATCTTGCCGGTCGCGGTCTTTGGCAGCTCGTCGAGAAAGGTGATCCAGCGCGGGCATTTGAACGGCGCCAGCAGCATCCTTGCATGGGCATCGAGGGCGCGGGCGAGCGGCTCGCCCGCGGCGATGCCGGGCTTGGCCACGACGAACGCCTTCGCCTTCGTCAGGCCATCTATGTCGGGCGCGCCGACCACCGCGGCTTCGAGCACATCGTCATGGCTGATCAGCACCGCCTCGACCTCGGCCGGCGAGACATACATGCCATTGACTTTCAGCATGTCGTCGCTGCGCCCGCAATAGACGAAGTAGCCGTCCTGATCCTCGAAATATTTGTCGCCGGTGCGTGTCCACGGGCCGAGAAACGTCGCCCGGCTGCGCTCACGATTGTTCCAGTAATGAGCGGCAGCAGTCGGGCCGCGCACCAGGAGGTCGCCGATCTCGCCGCGCCGCACCTCGCGCCCCGCCTCATCGACAATCTGCACGGCATAGCCCGGAACCGGCTTGCCGGTCGTGCCGTAGCGCAGCTCGTCCGGCCGGTTGCTGAGAAAGATGTGCAGCATCTCGGTCGAGCCGAGCCCATCGAGGATGTCCACTCCGACGCGCCGCGACCAGCGCCGGCCGATTTCCGGCGGCAGCGGCTCTCCGGCTGAAACACAGCGGCGAAGCGCCAGCTCCTCGGGATGCGGCAGACCCGGGTCGGCGAGCATCGCGTTGTAGAGAGTGGGCACGGCGCAGAAGATTGTCGGCCGGTGCCGGCGCAAGATGGCTGCCGCCACGGCCGGCGACGGGCGCTCGGCGGTCAATACGCTGGTCGCACCTACCGCCATCGGAAAAGTCAGCGCATTGCCGAGCCCATAGGCAAAAAACAGCTTTGCCGCCGAAAACACGACATCGCCCTCGGCGATGCCGAGAACCGGCACGGCATAGCGCTCGGCGGTCGCGACGAGGCTCGAATGCAAATGCACGGTGCCCTTCGGCCGGCAGGTCGAGCCCGACGAATAGAGCCAGAAGCAGGGCTCGTCGGGGTGGGTCGGCGCCGCCTCGCCAAGGGCCGGTGAAGCGGTGAGCAACCCGGCCAATTGTGAGCGGGCTCCTTCGGCGTCGGAGACGATGATCTGCGGCTTCACGCCGGCGAGTTGCACCGCCGCCTCGATCGCCGGCAATACCGGCGCCGAGACGACCACGACCCGCGCCCGGCTGTCGGCCAGCATAAAGGCGAACTCCTCGGCGCCGAGCTGGGTGTTGACCGCGACCGGGACGATGCCGGCCTGGATCGCGCCGAGAAAAGCGGTGGGAAAATCGATGCTGTCATGGAGACAGACGAGGACGCGCTGCTCGGGCTGTACCCCGAGCCTCAAGAGCGCGGCGGCGAAACAGCCGCTCCGCCGCGCGAGCTCGGCGTAAGTGACTTGGCCGGCATCATCGATGACGGCAACCTTTTGCGCGCGCCCGGCAATAAGATTGCGGTCCAGCAGATCTGCTGCGGCATTATACCGGGCGCCGTCCATCGGCGATCCTCCCCGGGGCGGTCTCTCTGGGTGATCCGCCCCGACCGCCCGTCCCCGACCGCGCAACATCGGTGTGCCGGCGCATAAGATGGGCGATCGACTTCCGGAAAGAAAAGCACATCCCTGCGGCAGAGGCTATGATCATAGGCGATGGAGCATCGATGATCACCTTTGCTACCGATCCGGCGCATTACCGGCACTGGCGCCTCGCCTGCAGCGGCGATGTCGCGACCCTGACGCTCGAGGTCGCCGAGACGGGCGGGCTCGATACGAATTACCGGCTCAAGCTCAACTCCTATGATCTCGGCGTCGATATCGAGCTCGCCGATGCGCTCGACCGGGTCCGCTTCGAATATCCGCAAGTGCGGGTCGTCGTGCTGGCGAGCGGCCTCGATCGCGTCTTTTGCTCCGGCGCCAACATCTACATGCTGGCCCGTGCGAGCCATGCGCAAAAGGTCAATTTCTGCAAATTCACCAACGAAACACGCAACGGGATCGAAGATTCGAGCGCATCTTCGGGGCTCAAATTCCTTGCCGCGGTCAAGGGTGCGTGCGCCGGCGGCGGCTACGAGCTGGCGCTCGCCTGCGACGAGATCGTCATGGTCGACGACCGGTTGAGCACGCTGAGCCTCCCCGAGGTGGCGCTGCTCGGGGTTCTACCGGGCACTGGCGGTCTGACCCGGCTCACCGACAAGCGCCGGGTGCGGCGCGACCTCGCCGACCTGTTCTGCACCACCGCCGAGGGGGTGCGCGCCGACCGGGCCAAGGAATGGGGGCTAATCGATCACATTGCACCCCCCGCCCGGTTCGACGAGATGGTGGCCGCCCGCGCCGCGACATTGGCGGCCGGCAGCGATCGCCCGGCCGATGCTGCCGGGATCGCGCTGACGCCGCTCGAACGCCGGATCGACGCGGCCGGCTATCATTATCGCTGGGTCGAGGTGGCGCTTTCGCCCTCCGCGCGAACCGCGACGATCACCGTGAACGGACCCACGGCGCAGGCAGCTCCGGGTGATATCGCCGGGATTGTCGCCGCCGGCGCCGGCTGGTGGCCACTCGCGATGGCGCGCGAACTGGACGATGCGATCCTGCTGCTGCGGACCAACGAGAGCGAGCTCGGCATCTGGATCCTGCGCACCCGCGGCGACCCGGGGGCAATGTTGGATTGCGACCGGGCGATGGCCACGCATTGCAGCCATTGGTTTGTGCGCGAAACGATCGGCCGGCTGCGGCGGAGCTTGCAGCGGCTCGATGTGTCTTCGCGCAGCCTGTTCGCAGTTATCGATGAGGGATCGTGCTTCGCCGGCAGCCTGTGCGAGCTGGCGCTCGCCGCCGACCGCAGCTACATGCTGGCCGGCCCGGACCAATGTGACGGCTCGCCGCGGATGGCACTCGGCTCATTCAATTTCCGCAATCTCGAGATGGCCAATGGCCGCTGTCGTCTGGCGGCGCGGTTCAACGACGCGGCACGGGCCACAGCGCTGGAGCCAATCGCCGGAACGCTGCTCGATGCGGCGGCGGCGTTCGGACACGGCCTTGTCACGGTGGCGCCCGACGCGCTCGATTGGGAGGACGAGTTGCGCCTCGCCATCGAAGAGCGCGCGAGCCTGTCACCCGATGCGCTCAGCGCAATGGAGGCCAATCTGCGGTTTGCCGGTGCCGAAACGCTCGCGACCAAGATTTTCGGCCGGCTGTCAGCCTGGCAGAACTGGGTGTTTTCACGGCCGAATGCGACCGGCGAGAACGGCGCGCTGAAACGCTACGGCAGCGGTGCGGCACCGCGCTACGACCGGGAGCGCGTATAAGGCGGAGACGGCCCATGGCAATCGACTATCAGAGGCAGATCCCGAACAATGTCGGGCTCGCCGACAACCGCGCTTTGCAGCGGGCGCTGGCCCATTGGCAGCCGCGGTTTCTCGACTGGTGGTGCGAGATGGGGCCGAGTGGGTCGCACGATTACGAGGTCTATCTGCGCACCGCAACCGCGGTCGATGCCGCCGGCTGGGCGGAATACGGCCGGGTGCGCATGCCCGATTACCGCTGGGGCATCTTTCTCGCCGACCGGGTGCACGACCGGCGGATCGGCTTTGGCGATGCCCTCGGCGCGCCGGTCTGGCAGGTGGTGCCGGGCGAGCATCGCACCAATCTGCGCCGGCTGATCGTCACTCAGGGCGACACCGAGCCCGCCTCGGTCGAGCAGCAGCGGCTCCTGGGCCTGACCTGCCCGTCGCTTTACGATTTGCGCAACCTGTTCCAGGTGAATGTCGAGGAAGGCCGTCACCTTTGGGCGATGGTTTATCTGCTGCACGCCTATTTCGGCCGCGACGGGCGCGAGGAGGCCGAGGAGCTGTTGGCGCGCCATTCGGGCGACCCGGACAAGCCGCGCATCCTCTCGACCTTCAATGCGCCGATCGAGGATTGGCTCAGCTTTTTCATGTTCACCTATTTCACCGATCGCGACGGCCGTTTTCAGCTGAAGAGCCTTGCGGAAAGCGCCTTCGATCCGCTGTCCCGGACCTGCCGGTTTATGCTGACCGAGGAGGCCTATCACATGTTTGTCGGCGCGAGCGGGATCACCCGCGTCGTCAGGCGCACGCTCGACGTGATGCGGGCGCTCGGCGGCGACGACCCGGCGCGGGTCCGCAACGCCGGTGCGATCGATCTGCCGACCGTGCAGCGTTACGTCAATTTCTGGTTCTCTTCGTCGCTCGATCTGTTCGGCGCCGAAATCTCGTCGAACGCAGCGGTCTATTTTGCCACCGGGGTCAAGGGCCGGCCGGACGAGGCGCGCTTTGCCGATCATCTGGCGCTGGACGAGACTCTATGCGTCGAAATTCCCGATCGCCGCGGCGGTGTCGCCCGCGAGCCGGTGCCGTTGCGCAATGCAATGAACGAGGTGACGCGCGCCGCGTACATCGTCGATTGCGAGATCGGGGTACGCCGCTGGAACCGGCTGATCGCCGAAGCCGGATCGGAATTCCGGCTGCGACTGCCGAGCCAGCGCTTTCACCGCGCGGTCGGGGCGTGGGCCGGCACCATGACCGACCCCGAGGGCAACCCGGTCGGCGCGGAGACCTGGCGAGAACGACAACGCGACTGGCTGCCGAGCGACACCGACCGCGCCTACGTCAAATCGCTGATGAAGCGGGTGACCGAGCCCGGCAAGATCGCCGGCTGGATCGCCCCGCCCGAAATCGGCATCGACAACCTGCCGCCCGATTACGAGTACGTGCGCCTCGCCTGACTATCCATCGCAGGGTCTTCGCCGCACTTCAATTAGCAGGTTGGGGGCTAGATAAACGGTGCTCCCAAAGACTTTCGATATCCTGCCTGTGTCGAACAAGATAGTCCAGAGCTTTCGGGCTATACCGCTTATGTTTGCTTCCTCCAATATTTATCAACTTGAAATATTCTGGATTCCCTTGTAATCTGTCGCGTTTCATTAACAGAAGGATTCGCGCCTGGGGAACGCCCAGTTTCTTCTCAAGATCGCGCATGCCTAGCGAGTAAAAATCCAACTCATTCACTCGTCGAACAGCCATAACGGTCGCGTCTGGAGTGCCTTCGTCCACTAGGCTTACCTCTTCGCCTCGATTTCGAGTAATCCTCATTGCGAGGCCAGGTCCCTCCGCCTCCGGGTCAATCCTCAGGGTGGCGACCCCCGGGAAGATCGCCCGCCAGTCCTGACCATCGTTGATCTTCCTTACAACGGAATCCAGATCGCGGTCACTGGGCTGTGATTTTTTCCCGTCGAGTGAGTTCTGCAAGACTGCGACTGCGCGCAGCCGTGCCTTAGCATCAAGCCTCTTCCGAGATCCCGGCACAACCATTGCTCGTATATCGGCAAATTCAAGGTCTAGAATAGTACCCAGATTTTTTGGGGGCATGGGGCAAAGCGGGATTACGCGAGCAGGAACATCATTCCTCAGAGGACGTTAGAGAACCTCCTTTGTGATACGGACAAACAATGTAACAGCCGCCTGAGCATAAACGTACAATAACTGTTCTGCCAATTCGACAAGATAATGTTGTGCAGCATTACGCAAGCTATTTAGGTTTTGAATCGTCAACGCATCATCTTCGCCCAGACACCGTATAGGCTCCTCAGAGAGGCACTTGCGAAGACAAGAGTCAAAGCCGATCGTTAGGCCCTCGCGATCCGCACGAATCCTGCCATTTCGGTGGACGATGATAGCTTTTAGGAGCAGCTCAAACGAGCGATCCAGAAAGATGAGCACAGCTTCGGTCCGCCCGCGGTCCCAGGCGCGATTGAAATGGTCAACGCCGAGCACGAGGGAGTCGACGGATTTCCGGTGAAGAGCCCGGGCCTCTTTTCGCATGTTTCACCGCACACTCGGGTACTACGGTGGGTCGTCCTATATGTGCCCTAGAAGAGTCAACCGGACGGCGTACTATCTCGCGCTAGATTGACGGACCGTGGATGCCGACAAGACACCAAGCGGCGGCGGCGGATAGGAGGAGATGGAAGCCGCCCTCCCCGGAGAGGGATTTGCGGCGAGCCGAGGGATCCTCGCGGCTTGACGCCAGCGGCAGCGGCGTCGCTAATTCCGGCAATTGATAGAGCTTGGCCGAAAGGAGCAACCGAATGCCAGCGCAGCCGTTCCACGGGGTGCTCGTCCCCGTCCTGACCCCGTTCACCGCGGCGGGCGAACCCGATGCCGGGCGGTATATCGCCTATTGCCGGTTTCTGCTCGACCAGGGCGCCGGAGGACTGGCGATCTTCGGCACGACCAGCGAGGCCAATTCGATGTCGCCCGGCGAGCGCATGGCATTGCTCGACCAGCTGGTCGAAGCCGGTATTCCGGCCGAAAAACTGATGCCCGGCACCGGCGCCTGCGCCATGACAGATGCGGCAACCTTGGTGCGGCATGCGCTCGGCCATGGCTGCGGTGGTGTGCTGATGCTGCCGCCTTTCTATTACAAGCCGGTCAGCGACGACGGCATCTTCGCGTTTGTTGCCAACGTCATCGACAAGGCGGGCTCGGCAGCGCTGCGGATCTACCTCTACCACATCCCGCCGATGGCGGTGGTCGGCTACTCGCTCGACCTGGTCGGCCGGCTGATCAAGGCCTACCCGCAGACCGTGGTCGGGCTGAAGGACAGCTCGGGCGATTGGAGCAACACCCAAGCCCTGCTCGACCGCTATCCGGGGTTTGCCGTGTTCCCCGGCTCCGAAGGTTTTCTGCTCGCCGCATTGCGCAAGGGTGGGGCCGGCTGCATCACCTCGACCGGCAACATCAACGTGCCCGGCATCAGAAAGCTGTACGAGAACTGGCAGGGGCCGCAGGCCGAAACATTGCAGGCCGAAATCAGCAAGGTCCGCCAGACCGTGCTCGCCTATCCGGCGGTCCCGGCCTTGAAGCGGGTCGTCGCCCATTTCCACGACGATCCGGGCTGGGCCGCAGTGCGTCCGCCGCTGGTGCCGCTCGACCACGCGCAGTCGGCGGCGCTGTTGGCCGACCTCGGACGGATCGGCTTTGCTCTGGGCGATCCGCAGCAGCGCGCGGCCGCCGAGTAACCGGATCGATTCGAACGCCCGGTCAGGCAAGGGGTTGCTTCTTCGCAGACAAGGAGGACCGGCACATGGCTACCGAGCAGGCGGCAGCCCGCACCCCCGAGCGCGAGGCGTTCTACAACGAGATCGGCGCCAGCAATTTGGCGCCGCTCTGGGAGCGGCTGCACGGGCTCGTCACCGCCGAGCCGGCGACCCCGTGCCGGCCGGCGATCTGGCATTATCGCGAGGTGCGGCCGCATCTGATGCGCGCGGGCGGGCTGATCAGCGCCGAGGAAGCGACGCGGCGCGTCTTGATCCTCGAAAACCCCGGGCTCAAGGGCCAGACATCGATCACCCATTCCTTGTTTGCCGGCCTGCAATTGATCCTACCGGGCGAGGTGGCGCCGGCGCACCGCCACACGCAATCGGCGCTGCGCTTCATCATCGAAGGCAAGGGCGCCTATACCGCGGTCGATGGCGAGCGCACGACGATGCTGCCGGGCGATTTCGTGATCACGCCCTCCTGGACCTGGCACGACCACGGCAATGAAACAAGCGAGCCGATGGTGTGGCTCGACGGGCTCGACATCCCGATCGTGCGCCTGCTCGATGCGAGCTTTGCCGAACCGGGCGAGATCGATGTCCAGGCCGTGACCCGGCCCGAGGGCGACAACGCCGCGCGCTATGGCAACAACCTCTTGCCGGTCGATTGGCGGCCCGCGGTCAAGACCTCCCCGGTGTTCAACTATCCCTACGCCCGCTCGCGCGAATCGCTCGAAATCTTGAGCCGCAACCAGGACCCCGACCCCTGCCACGGGCACAAATTGCGCTACGTCAACCCGGCGAGCGGCGATTTTGCGATGCCGACGATCGGTGCGTTTATCCAGCTCCTGCCGAAAGATTTTTCTACGCGGCCCTACCGCTCGACCGACGGCACGGTGTTTGTCGCGGTCGAGGGCTCGGGCGAAAGCCGGGTCGGCGATCAGCTGCTGCGCTGGGAGCCGCACGACATCTTTGTCGTGCCGAGCTGGGCGACGGTCAGCCATCGGGCCGACAGCGAGTCGGTGCTGTTCAGCTATTCCGACCGGCCGACGCAGGAAAAGCTCGGCCTCTATCGCGAGCGGCGCGGCAACGCCTGACGCGGCTGACGGCATCTCCGGAGGCAGGCGATGGAGGTGATCATCATCGGCGCGGGGATCGGCGGGCTGACCCTCGGCCTCGCCCTGCATCGCGCTGGGATCCCGTGCTGCATCTATGAAGCAGCACCGGCGATCGAGCCGGTCGGGGTTGGCATCAATGTGCTGCCGCACGCCACCCGCGAGCTTGCTGCCCTCGGCCTCGAACCGGCCTTGGCGCGGGTCGGGGTCGCCACCGCCGAGGCGTGCTTCTTCAACCGCTTTGGCCAGATGATCTATCGTGAGAGGCTGGGCCGGGCGGCGGGCTATGCATGGCCGCAAATTTCGATCCACCGCGGCGACCTGCAGCAGGTGCTGGCCGACGCCTTCATTTGTCGCGCCGGCGCCGAGCGCCTCAAGACCGGCTGGCGCTGCATTGGTGTCGCGCAATCCGATCGCGAGGTCACGGTCGCTTTCGAGAACGCGAGCGGCAGGCCGCGTCCGGCAAGGCGGGGCTCCGTGGCGATCGCCTGCGACGGGATCCATTCGGTCGTGCGCAAGCAGCTCTATCCGCATGAAGGTGCGCCGGTTTATTCGGGCTACAATATGTGGCGCGGGGTCACCCGATGGCCGCCGTTTCTCACCGGGGCCAGCATGGTCCGTGCCGGCTGGCTGGCGACCGGCAAGATGGTGGTCTATCCGATCCGCAACGATATCGACAGCGAGGGCCGGCAGCTGGTCAACTGGGTGGCCGAGATCGAGACGCCGCGCCACGAAACGCGCGACTGGAGCCGGCCCGGCTCGCTCGCCGATTTTCTCGGAGCGTTCAAGGACTGGCGCTTTGATTGGCTCGACGTGCCGGCGATGATCTGCGCTGCCGACGCG